>NZ_MEIH01000370.1:0-49547 GCF_001723155.1 Haladaptatus sp. W1 | reverse complement strand
CGGGGACGACGCGGATGCAAAAGAACGGACGGAAGTCATTCTCGTCGAACTGGGCTGGCCGGGCGTCCACGATGTCGGCGGTATCGACGCTGCCCGGTATCTAGAAGCCCTTGTTCCGCTGTGGGTTCGGGTTGGTTCGGAACTGGACACCTACGAGCATGCGTTCACTGTCGTTCAGTGATGCCACTATGTGGGTAATACCGGGGAACGCCTTGGCACTCCGCTGTTCTTCTGCAGATAAAGCGTAGAACGGATCGAGTGTTTTGTCGTCCCAGTCGGTGAGACTCCAAACGGTATTCAATCTATCACAAGTCAGGTAGGAGAAAATATATTTTATTCATCTTTCAAATAGTTTCATAACTTCGGCAAATTTTTGTCGATACGATACAGAACGTAGCGAGATGCCCTCATCGAAAATGACAGGGGGAAGAATAATCTGTGTGGTGATGCTGTGCACTCTTCTCGCCAGCTCACTGGCTACCGCTCAGGTACCGAGTCAGCCATTGCAGTCAACTACGACATCAACACCGATCACTACGACCCCCACACCGTCGTCCACGACCACTACGACATCAACCCCGATCACTACGACCCCCACACCACCGCCTACCACCACCACGAGTAGTCCGACCACTACGACATCGACACTGACCACCACGACCACTACACCACCGCCTACCACCACCACCACCACGAGCAGTTCGACCACTACGACATCGACACCGACCACTACAACCGCGACAGCCACGACGACGAGTTCTCCACCAACGACGTCGCAGAGTTCAACGACGCAGAACGCAGGGTCGGGCGGATCGTCCACTACAGCCGTTTCCACGAGTGAAGAACCAGGTTCGACTGACAAAACCACCGACGGGGGAGAACCCACACAAGTAACTCAATCCCCGACAGATTCTACGACTTCCCGACCAACGACAGAAAAGAACAATAGTACAGGAAACTTCCCACAATCACAAGGCGACGCGGGAGGCTCCCAAAACGGGACGGGTGTTTTTTCATCGATTCTACTCGTTTTGCTTGCCGTTGGGGGTTTCCTTCTCGTTGGTCTTGTCGGTACTATTGTAGGCTGGAAGTATCGTGATAAAATTGCTTCAGGGCTCGCAGGCGCAATGAATACAGGGAGGCAATCTGATAGCCCGACTCGGATGGATATCTTTGAGTTCGTCACGCAAAATCCGGGGACGAACATCGCATCCATCACAGAGGATCTGGGGGTCAATCAATCGACGGTGAAGCAACATCTTCGTACGCTCACCGAAGAGGGGTATCTACATACCCAATCGCTGCAGGGCTCGAATCGATACTTCGTGGCGGGGAAAGATGGGCAATACGATCGTTCGGTCGCCGCTGCCCTACGCAACGAGGAGTTGCGTGAACTCATTGATACGCTTCATCAACACGGCCCCCTATCGGGATCGAGATTGAGTGAGCTCACCGAGAAAGATCAGTCGACAATTTCACGTCAGTTAGACGATCTTGAAGAGAGCGGCATCATTACGCGGGGTCGTGATGGGAACCAGGTGAGAAATGAACTCACTATTGACTTACCCACGAACGAATGATTATTGACATCCTCTCTGCGCTAAAGGGCGAGGCTTTGCGCCTGTTTGAATGTAAACAACCACTCACGCGAGTTTCCCGATCAGGATCTCTGCGGGCCACACTCCCCACCGACGGTGTCGCTCCTGTCGCTCAATTTCAAATCCTCCCTCTTCGAGGGCTCGACGTGCGTATACGGGACGACATCCAACGCGTTCGTAGCCCGGCACGTGGTCAAATATCCAATCGTACGTCTGTACGAATGGGTCGTTTTCGGAAGCTGCTCTCTCCATGGTCACAACTCCCAGTCGACCATCCGGTTCCAACACTTGTCTAATTTCGCTGATGACTGTGCGCATCTCTCCCGGCGAAAACAACTCGAGGGTGTCCTCGATGAAAGCGACATCAGTTGTGCCCTCTCGGATGGGAAGTGACCGAGCGTCCCCTAGGAGCAGATCAATCCGATTAGTCATCCCTTTTCGCTTGGACCGGTGGCGAGCACGGTCCACCATCCTCGGCGCGGCATCGAGCCCGATCACGTGACCCGTCGGACCGACGTGCCGGGCGAGGGCGGTCAGAGCATGTCCCGGCCCACATCCGACCTCCAAAATTTGCTCACCGGATTCGATAGCGAGAAGATTCAGGGCACGCTTTCGCGTCCCGGTCTGCATGGGTGCGATAAACCAGTCGTATGCTTTCGCTAGCCAATCGTAGGTCGCTACGACAGTTTCGTTCGATACCGCACTGACAGGAATATCGGTCATACGTTGATTTTGGCCTCCCAGTATCGTCATACTGTACTACTGGTTACCATCTAACTGGTGGGCAACCAGCATATTGCTATCCGAATGTAATCAACTCGGTCGTCGGTTCGATTCGAAGCGTAGATTGGTATGCAATTGTCGGCAACAGAAGTCACTTCCTAGCATGTCGGTTTGATGTTCTGATCCATTTTGAAGAGATTGTCCGGATCCCACTCATTCTTGAGTGCGACCAACCGTTCATAGTTCTCTCGGTAGGCCATCGACTGTTCGCCCTCTGGTTCTGTCGTGAAGTTCACGTAAGTTCCAGCAGTTGCGTGCGGCGCTAATACATCGAAGTACTCCCGAATCTACGAAATACACTCATCGTCCTGGGTAGAGCCGTGCCAGCGCGTCGTAATGTTCACGAGGAAGTCCGCGTCTCGGTGCGGATAGTGCGATGGCCTTGGTGGCTTCCCGTACTGGCCATACCTGCGACCAAGACAGAAGGAACCGGAGGAATGCGCTTATTTATTTTTCAACATCGGAGTGCTATTCCAGACGGGTGGCTTTTCACCAAGCGAGTGTATCGATGTATCTGTCTGTGAACGTGTGAAACAAGTAGCAGACGAGACGAATGGAAGCAAAAGCATCGACGCTGATTGCTTCCAGCCTAATCGCAGGCGGGTGCAAGATGGTCAGTGCTGGTCACACGGCAGGCGATCTAGTTCTTGACCGAGCACAACAGCCCAACAACCGTCGCCGCCGAGTACGTCCTAGAGCTGCCGGTCGCAACGATCGACTGGGAGATTTCACACCGACCCCAACGACAGGCAGGGATTTTCCGTTATTTTCCGCCTCGGGCACCCGCGTTACCGTTTTGGTTGCCACCGTTTCCTCCGAGGACGCGGACGCTGTCGATGCCCAGGAACGTACAGTCTCCGTCGGTTGACTCGCCTTTCAGGATGAGGTACGTGTCGTCGGACTCCAGTTGGAGGTCCGAAACCTTGAACTTGAATTTGGTGTCATCGTCACCGTCACCGTCGACGTCCTCGACTCTCGACCAGGTGGGACTTGCGGATCGTTCAGACGTCATCGCGAGTTCACAGAGTTTGGTCGCCGTCTCTGTATCGTCGTTGTACTGGACGTTGGTAAAGTCCTGGCAGTCACCAAATGCGGCGTCATAGCTTCCCTTCACCGGGATGAGTTCAACCGTCGAGACGTCGTAATGGGGCCAGCCTGCAGCTACCGGTAGGACACCAGCACTCTTCGGATTGACCGAGTTGGGGCAACTCGACGGTTTCACGTCGACCCAGCACACTTTGGAACAGCCACGACAGTCTTGGTCGTCTGCTGCAGCCTGGCTGGCGAACACGCTCGTACCGACGACAGCACTACCAGCCGCGAAGGCCGTTTTCTTGAGGATGCTTCGTCGCGATACGGAACTACTCTTCTGCGTATTATCAGGAGCCATATCTATAAGATACATTATTGTGAGAGTATATTACTATTGCTGTACTAAAGATATATTATCAACATAATAAATATCGGATAATCAGAAAGTACAATCACAGTGTGGGAACCGTTCCTATGCCATCTAAGTGTTACTAATACTATCTTTAGTCAAATAAATTTTAATACACGTCCTCTGGGTTCATCACGGATTCGCCAAGTCCACATTGCTTGAAAGTTTCAACAAGGCCTCAATGAGACGATGGTTTCTCGTCTCAGCGAAATTCGTTCGTCCGTTCTCAACACTGGTGGAAGCAGTTCCGCGAACTTGCTATCGGCTGTTTCACCCACAATCTCGACCAAACACTCTGATTTGTATGTGTGGGTGAACATGGTACTCTCTCCTGACTGTCAGAATCCCTGTGACCGATACAGAGACAGAGAGTGCAGTGAAAATGTCGTATCCGGAGTGAAATATGAGATTCAAACGCTCTACCGCCGAATATGAGGGATGAATTTCCCTCTTACCCCCTTCTTCCGGTGCCCTTAGCGGCAGTATTCCTCACGACCCATAGCAGAGGTACTATTCTGCAGGCACCACCTCGTAGGGGAGCATCATCTCTTGGTCCTCGTGTTCGAGGATATGACAGTGCCAGACATACCGGCCAGTGAATCCCGTAAAGGCCGGTCTGATGATGGCAGCCTCGTTCGGGTTCACCAAGACCGTGTCCTTTGGCCCCGCTTCACCCGCCCCCGGTTTGGTCACTTGCCCGTCAAGGTAATCTGGCACAGTCGGGTCCGCACCGGCTTCTCGCGCCTCATCGAACGCCTCCGCGTTGAACGTCTGCCGCCCGATCACCTCGAAATCAACCAGATGAAGATGGACCGGATGCGAGTCACCCGTCACGTTCGCCACTACCCACTCTTCCGAGGTCCCGAACGTCGGCTGGACTACCGCCTCCTCGTCAGTGTACAGGGACTGGTTGAGGAAGTGGGAGTCGTACTCAATCCCCGGCGCGACCTCAAGCGTTCCCGTGTCGAGGGTCATGTATCGAGTGGTGCCTGACTCCGTCACGTCAGGTTCCGGGTAGCGCCTGTTGATCTGTGTCAGGAATCGTGACAGGGGGATATGGCTTTCTTCTGACTCGGTTTCGTTCACCTTGATCTGCATGATTTCGGGCATGTCCGACTCAGAGATGGGGACCGTCTCACCCGCATACGGCGTCGGAGCAGTATTGGTGAGCGTGAAGGTCTGCCCCTCGAAGCCTGAGAAATCGACGACGATGTCTGCCCGTTCCGCACCCGAAAGCAGCAGCGACGCGTGGTCGCCATCCGCCCCGATTGTGGCGACGGATTCAAGGAACCCGAGATCGGTGGCGATCTGGTTCATCATCGGCACGCCAGAGGCCGTTTCGTTCTGAAGTTTGAGGTTGAACACCCGTCCATTCGATCCGTTCAGGAACCGGAAGCGGTACGTGCGCGGTTCGACCTCAAGGTACGGATAGGCCTTGCCGTTGACGACGGGCACATCGCCAAAGAACTCCGCTTCGAAGTCGTCGTCGGTCCCGTCCGGGTAGAAGAGCGAGCCATTGCTGTTGAACGAGCGGTCTTGGATGACGATCGGGACCTCGTAGTCGCCGCTGGGGAGACTGTTCTCCATGGGGTCTCGGAGCAGGTAAAACCCAGCGAGGCCAGCGTAGACGTTCAGGCGTGTAATGCCCATCGCGTGATCGTGATACCATAACGTCGCCGGCTCCTGACCATTAGGGTACTCCTTGACCTGCTGATAGTCGACATCACTGTCGGCGGCGGTTTTTCCGTCTGGGGAGACCCACGCCTCAGGGTTCCCGTCGCTGCGTGGTCTCGTTACGGCGCCGTGTAGGTGGGTCACAATCCGCGTCTCGGGTGCCGGAGGTTCGGCGCCATGCACCTGCTGGTCGACACTCAGCAGGTGGTCAGTCGGGAGGTTGTTGATCCATTTGACCTCAACCGCACGGTCGGGCCGGGCCTCGATGGTCGGTCCAGGGTAGCTCCCTGCGTAGCCCCAGACTGTCGTCTCTTTGCCCATCGAGGTGGGGAGTACGGTCTGATCGAATTCGGTGAGTTCGATCTCGTAGCGATCAGTCCCAGCTTTCCGACTGGTGGGGGTCAACACCCCCGGTCGTGGGAGTGGGTCTTCCCACTGGGGAACGGTGAATGGGGTTTCACCGGTGACGGCGGCGGCTTGGTCGGTAGCCCAAGGGGAAGTGGTGAGCAGGCTAGCCGCGCCGGCTGCCTTGAGAAAGGTCCGTCGGTTTGGTGTAAGCGAGCGCTGTTGATCGTCGTCGGTTGGGTCGTCTCTCTTGGTCATGATGGGGGAGCGCGTAATGATCACCACGTCTCACCATTTCATCAAATAGCATCTACATGTCATCTATGGCAATCATCAATTGGATAATATAACTCCCCAACATTATATCTATTGATTAAATATTTACACTTGAGTACAACTCATAGTTATATTAGAAATAATCAATATTTATTTCACACCCTTATCTAATAGTCTCGTGAGGAAACTCTGAAATCTCCCACTGATGGTAATGGAATAATTATATAGTCAATAAATTAATCATTGTCACCTTTATTTGTACAGCAGACATGTATTATGTCTATTTCAGGATATTTTAGCAGGCACTGGTGGATAAAAGAACTTGTGTCTGGATTTTGTTCGTGAATCCGTTTGAGTCAACTCCTCCATCCGTGTGCCATCGGAGATCTTGACTACTGTTCTAGCCACAGTACGAGCTTGATCCGAAGCCACAAACGAGGCAACGTCACTCACATCTTCCAGCGTTGCTGTCCGGTTCAACAGTGCTTCCTCCTCGGTGGTGGCACCGATCTCGTCACGCCCTGGGGGCTATCTTTCTTCGGCGAGAGAATCCCGCCGTTGACGGCGTTAACGAGAGTGAAGCTCTCGTTCGCACACCAGAACGCTACGCGTTCTGGGAACGGGTGTGACTCGTCGCACAGTAGATTCACGTGTCCTGTGGTCGGACTGGCTGCTAACCGACGTAGAACAAACAAGAGACCTCCGAGTCAGCAGAGCAGAACCACGACCCCACTGCCGGATAGGAGTAACGGTCGCGTGACCCGGCCAGCACCCCATCGGGTGGTAACCCAGACGAGAGCATCGAACCACGGACCAGACGTGTGGAAAGCCCCGTCGTTTACCACAGAGAGGAGGTCATGTTGATTCCTCTTCGGTGCGCACAGCGGCACGGCGCTCAGGAATGAGATCAAGGTCGCCGTCGATATCACCGAGGATGAGGAGCGCGTAGTAGCGCAGATACGTCACGACGGGGACTTGGGCGAGCGCGACGACGAGGAGCACCGAGAGGACAAACAGCAGCCCGACGATGGTGAGGACACCGATCCCGAGCGGCTGAACCGTCATCAACAGACCGAACCCAATCGCCCCGAGGATGCCAAAGGGAATTAAAAGAACAAGCATAGCAATGCCAGCAAGGATCGCAATGAGAATTCCGCCGGCGATTGAGAGTATGACTCCGCCGACGGCGTACGCGAGGTACTGCCAGGGATTGGCGGTGATCGTCGGCCAGAGTCGCCGCCAGCCGCCGAGTACGCCACAATCCTGGACGATCATAACCGGGACGACGAACACTGTGGTGAAGCCATTGATCAGGCCGACGAGAATCGCGAGAATGAGGAGCGCTGGCACCAACAGCAGGAAGGGGACGATCGAGAAGCCATCGGTTGGAGCCGCATTTGCGGGCCCAGTCTCGACAACGACTGGCAAAAGAAAGAGTGCAGCAATCACGACGACGCTGCCCAATACGAGCAGTCCGATAACGAGTCGAAACCCGAACAGACGGACTCCCTGGCGCCAACGCCGGTTCCAGTACCGGCGAACCGTGACTTCCTCGTGACGGAGCGACTCGATGAGGACGAACTCCATAATCGATCCTACCAGCAAAAAGAGGATGCCGAGCAGGAGGACTGCCGCGATGATCACCGCGACGAGGAGCCAGACCCGTGGACCAATATCCGGTGGCATCGGGAAGCCACCCGCTGGGGCTTGGTCGGCTGGGATGTTGTACTGGAAGGTAGTGGAGTTCACTCCGGGAGCGCCGATAAAGAACACCACGAGCGCGAGCTTGATCCAGCGCGTTCGCTCGATCGGCCACAGGAACGCCTTTGTCGCGTCGATGGCATCGTCGAGATTCTCAAGTGCGTAGAGCGTCATAGTGAGAATATATCGAACGGACCACATAAAGATTCACCGCAAGACGCATCACCGACCGAACCCGGGTAGCAAGTTCAGACAGGAGGAAATGACTTTTTGCCAAAGTATATTCAATCCCAATAGTAACGTGTCGAAAAAAATACAAAGCATATCGAGCCATCTCAGTTGGTCAAGCGATGTCGCTGTCCCTCAGTGGCCCTCTGTTTCACTATTGTTCACAGTGCTGTGTTGAAAGATGCGTTGTGGAAGGTATCGGGGGTCCCCGAAGGCGGATTCCTCAGGGGACGCTGAACCCCCCTTCCTCGCTGATCGTGAAATACGTCTGGGTACTCGCATCGTCGAGAGTAGTATCGACGACCTCGCTCACCTCGGCGACGGACTCGGCCTCCCACACACAGGTCGCCACTGATCCGTCCTCGGCAGGACAGAACTGGCGGACCTGGACGTTCTCGGGAATATTCTCAGGGGACAGCATCGGTTCACCTCGCTCTAGAAACGCTTCTGGGTCGTGGATGTCGTGTACGATACCGATTTTCATGAGCCTCACACCCCCTAGTAGGGACGTCGGAACGGAGCTTAAGTATTATCTGCACGATATTCTTTGCGGTAGCGAGGAAACCCCGTCGCTTGCAGCGGGGAAGAATCGCGTTCGTTTAGCTGGGCATGCTTAGAGTGGGTCACAGAGTTGTTCCATGTTCGAGATAGCGAACACGAGGACATTTCCGTGGTTCAGCAACGTCGTTGGATCGATTACATCGTTATAATAACGGGAGAGTGCTATTGTGTTCTCTCGTTTTTCCGCAGAAACACCGCAGATACAACTGCACTTGCTAGTGGTCGCGTGTTGTGTACAGGGGGTGGCGTGGGTGAAAGGTTCGTCCCGGTGGCTCGCGGAATGGATCACACGGCGTAGATTGGTATGCCAATGTCGGCAACAGAAGTCCCGTCTCAGCTTGTCGGTTTGATGTTCTGATTCATTTTGAAGAGGTTGTCCGGATCCCACTCATTCTTGAGCGCGACCAATCGTTCATAGTTCTCTCGGTAGGCCATCGACTGTTCGCCCTCTGGTTCTGTCGTGAAGTTCACGTAGGTTCCACCAGTCGCGTGCGGCGCTAACACATCGAAGTACTCCCGGGTCCACGCAATACACTCATCGTCCTGGGTAGAGTCGTGCCAGCGCGTGGTAATGTTCACGAGAAAGTCTGCATCTCGGTGCGGGTAGGCCGTCGCGTCCGACGGGACGCGATTGACCGCCCCGCCGAGATGCGTTACGGAGACCCTCGTGTCCGGTGTCGGCGGCGAGACAGCATAGTCGGTGATGTGATCGAGTGCCTCGACAGATGGAGATTTGAAATTATGCGACTTCCAGAAGTACCGCTCACCTGCCGGATATGACTCATCGAAGGCCTGTTGCCAATCGACGAATCGCCGAGGTTCGACGGTATCGGCGATCGGGTCGCCGACCTCGCGCAATGGAGCGATCACATCCCAGCCCTCCTCGACGTTACCCGAGTAAATTGGGATGACCGAAAGTATCCGCTCACCATGATACTCCTCTGAAATAAACGGCTCGGGAGCAGCGTGGGAGAAGTTGAGCCACACAGAGAGCTCGTCAGGAGCTTCGGATATGAACTCCCACCAAGAGCGTACGACCGAATGTGCTTCATCAGCTGGATAGATGATCAATCCGGCGAGGACCTCCTCCAGTTCATGAAGCTCGAACTCGAAACTCGTCACGATACCGAAATTGCCACCACCGCCCCGGATGCCCCAGAACAGTTCGGGGTGGTCATCTTCACTGGCGTGAACGAGGTCGCCGTCAGCTGTGACGAGATCCACCGACAAGAGGTTGTCAACCGTCATCCCGTGCTTTCGACAGAGATAGCCGAATCCACCACCCAGGCTCAACCCTGCGACACCAGTAATCGATACGACGCCGGCGGGAGCGACGAGTCCGAACGGAGCTGTTTCGTGATCAAGGTCTCCGAGCCTCGCGCCGGGTCCGACACGGGCCGTTCGTGCGTCGGGATCGACCCGAACTGACGACATGAGACCGAGATCGATCATCAGTCCATCATCGCAGACAGCAAGCCCTGCAACATTGTGTCCACCTCCTTTCACCGCAACCAGAAGGTCCTGTTCCCGAGCGAAATTGACGGCAGCTATTACGTCTGCAGCACCTGTCGGACGAACAATGATACCCGGATGGCGATCGATCATCGCATTGTATACCGTTCGTGCTTCGTCGTATCCGTCGTCGTCTGGTTGGAGCACTGGGCCACGGACCTCTGCCTTGAGTTCGCCTATTGCAGTCTCGTCTACTGGGGAAGTGGTGACTGCCATGATCGGTCACCCTAGTATAACACGGAGCAACCGCTTAATTTTTGTCATTATTTATCATCATATTCAGCGAATGCTGTGACCAGCTCCATCCGTTCTTTTTAGTGAGATTCTGTGCTGAATAGATACTCACCGTCGCACGCAAGCGACTGCTAACTGTCTGTGTGTTTCAGCACAGTCATTGAACCCGATTACACCATTTAATTGTTGTCGGAGAATACTGGTCGCCAGTATCGTTCGGAATGATAACTGCTTGCCAAGTATTTTTGATTCCGGGGCCTCTTGTCGGATCGAGATTAACAAGAACGATATTCAGCACAGTCGTCGGGTCGATTACAACAGTATAATAACGGGAGAGCCCCGCGGCACTCCCCCGTTTATCCGCAGACAGACCGCAGAACAGACCGTACTCGACAGTAGACGTCCGTTGCGTTCGATGGTGGTGTGGGTGGAAGTTTTGTCTCTACGGTTGGAGTGGTGCGGCACACGGGGGGTTCGCCGAACCCCCCGATATTATGCGATTGTAATCAGCCCTCCCGATGCGCACGAACCCATCCACGAAGGTCGGGGTGGTTCCACTCGACACGAATGCTCTTTCCGTCGATTTTGGTGGTAGGGTCGATATCGGGGTTAGCGAGATGTCCATCGACGTATGCCACACCAGGAACGCGTTCTGCCATCTCCTCCATCACGCGATAGCCGTCCGTTTTGTACGCACAGCCGTAGTGTGTGGCCACCTCGCGGTAGTTCAGGAAGACGGTTTGGGAGCCAGTTTCGCGGGCTTTCTCCTCAGCCCGACCGAGGACAGAGAGATATTTCTCGTGGATGCTCGCGTTCGCGGGGCGTTTGGTTGAGAAATCGAGGAGGCTGGCGTTTTCTGTGGTTCGTTGGATGATGTCGTGGAGTTCCTTTCCAACCGTGGCTGCTTCAGCAACGATCGTCGGAGAGGTAGCGTCGACACTACTGCCGTCTTCGCTGGTGTACTCGCGCACGTCGTTGATGATTCGGGAGACCGAGGCGCGGATGCGGTGGTTCTGTTGGCGGTCTTCTTCACAGTCGTCTTGGAGGTCCTCAGTCTGGGATTCAAGATCCTCAAGACGAGTTTCGAGCTGGGTGGTCCGGTCGCGTTCTGTTTGGAGTTCGGTTTCGAGGTCGTCGATTCGCTCGTCTTTCGTCGTGAGTTGGGTTTCGAGTCTGGCTTGCTGATCTTCTAATTCGGTGATGCGGTCGGTGAGTCGCTCGATTTGTTCGGCACGGTCTGCAACTGACCGCTTGTTCGTCGTGCCAACAGCGGACGTACGGGTGTCACACATCGGCACCCACCTCCACTGGAACTGCGGTGTGTTCTGGTGTGGAAAGGGGTAGACAATGAGTGATGGTCGTGGCGGTGTCGATCCACTGTGGGGTCTCGTGAGTCGTGTGGGTGGCCTCGATGACAGTCATGGGCGAATCGGCGTTGGACACGGCCGTGGTGGGGGCGTTGTGGAACGTGGCGTGCTCTGCTGTGGTGATCGGAGGTGCCAGGAGAACGAGCGATGGAGTGTGACTCGTCAGTGGATTCGTCTCGACAAGGCGTGTCGATGGAAGATTCGAGATGCGAACGTGAACGCCATTATCGGGTGAGCGGTACGTGAGTAGCGCTGTGTTCACTGAATCCACCGAAAGCGGTGTCTCGGCCCTCATGCGCGCTCACCGTCCGTTGGGTCGGCGAGGTCCTCGACGTGAGCGCACGTTCGGAGCCAAGCATATCGTCCGGTGGGTGTGCGGCCGTACCGATCCAGCTTGGTCTCAGTGTGGTCGTACTCATCGTAGTAGCGGTACTGCACCCTATAGCGGTCGTTCGTTGGTGTGACGACGAAGAGGACGTGCTCGCCGGGTTCGGGACCACGGCAGGTGAGGACGGGATCGTGGTGCTCACACTGGTAGACGACGCCCGTGAGCGTACGCGTTTCAGTGTGAATCTGGATCGGGTCCCCGCAGTCGAACGCGAGCACCGTGTGTTGGTCGATCATCGGTCAGCCTCCCGTATGAGCTGAATATGCTGGCAAGGTGGGCGGAATTGGTCGTGTGCGTCGGTGGGGGTGACTGTGTGCGATGAGTGGCTGGTAATGGACGAGAAGCGTGGATTGTCTGTAGTAACCCACGCCGACTGGCTCATTGGTCGGTCACCTCTGGGTTCACCGGAGCACTGCGATGGAGTACGTTGCCATGACAGCCGCTTCGGACGACGGTCTCCACATCGATGCCACCATCAGTGAGGGAGTTGATTCGTATACGGTGCGATAGCCGGACGGGACATTTTAGTCCCGTGTGCGTGTAGAGAGGCATGCGGTTCTCCGAACGACCGCACGACGGGCGCGTGCTGATACCACGCGCCACTCGAGTTTCTGCGGCTAATTGCCCGTCGAACAGTCGTTAGTGTCTTCAAGCAAGGGAAGTCTATTAAATATTGTCCGTGAATACAGACATGCATGTCTTCAAATAGTGATGTTGTCTGATATTTTCGGAGAAACTAAACCTAACGTCTGGAATCAGTATGTGAATGCGAAAGCGGGCAAACTGGATGAACGAGAAAGACGATATCATCCTTGAGTTACTGCAAGAGACAGGGCTCGCGTTGCCTGTAACTCCCATCCATGAAAATCTTCGTCTACAGGGGTATGATTTCACTCGAAGAACCGTTCGGCGAAGATTGAAGCGGTTAGAATCACACGGCTTGGTCAATTCTCTATTGGGTGAGAAAGGTTATTACCAAATATCTGATATTGGAGAAGCGTATCTTATTGGAGATTTGGATGTGAGTAAGTTAGACTCCAGTGAGGATAGTTCCTGACCAACTGGACATTGAATGTGATTAAAATAATACTACCGAGAGTAGGTCATACACTCCATGTTCGGTACTGAAGTAGTTCATCTGTCTCGATTCGGAACTCACACGACTTCTCTTTCGGGATATCCGTGAGCGAGCGCTCCATAGAGACCGATATCATCACCTAACTCTGTGATTTGGATGTCAGGCCTCTTGACATAGAGATAGTCGTCAAGATACGTTCGAATACCATTCAAGATGGTTTGCTGGTTGTTGAGCGCTACGCCCCCGCCGATGGTGATGAGGCCGGGATTGTACGCGTTACAAAGAGTTCCGATGCCAGCCGCATTATACTGGGCGGTCTGATCGAGATACTCTTGGGCGACTGTATCACCATCGTTTGCAGCCTCGAAAAGATGCTCTGCCTCGGAGTGAGGGCCATCTCGAAGCGTCGTTTCCCGGTCGTCAGTTTGCAGTCGGTGGGCGATATAGTCTGGGATACCGCGACCCGAACAGATCGCTTCCCACGCTCCCGGAACACCAAAACTATCGAGACCAGATGTCGGTGCAACGGGAAAGAGCCCGACTTCTACAGCTTGGCCGGATTCGCCACGGAGGAGTCGCCCGCGTTCGACGACCCCAGCACCGATACCGGTGCCGAAGGTGACGTGAGCTACGCACTCATATGAATCGCCCGCACCGAAATACCATTCTCCGAGCGCGGATGCACTACAGTCGTTCGCCAGAAAGAGCGGGAGGTCACATTCGGACTGAATCACACTTCGAAGATCGATATCTCGGACTGCCGATCCATATTTGGTATCCATTTCCCGAATGATTCCGTTCGAAGTGTCAACGAGACCAGTACAAGAGACAGCGACTGCAACAATCGTCGCGGAGGAGTTCTGTTGTAGGTTCTGAACTGCGTGGACGATCTGCATCGGAAGAATTTCCGGTCGTGTCGGTTCGACTGCAATCTTGGTGAGAAACTCCCCTGCCGGTGTCCCGACCGTATACCGGAAGTGAGTACTTCCGATGTCGAACACCGCAATTCCATCCATTACATTTACTTCGAAACATTTCCGTATAAACCTTCTTTTCCGCTATTCGACGGTTACACTCTTGGCAAGATTCCGAGGTTTGTCGATGGAACGGTCTTTCTGATTCGCGATGTGGTAGGCGAGGAGTTGCAGATACACGTTCGCGACGACCGGTTCCATCATCCCAACATTCGGTACCTCAAACGTGACATCAAACACTGGATTCGGATCAGTTTCCGAGGTCACACCGATAGTGGGGGCACCTCGTGACTCGACCTCTTTCACATTGTGTACCGTCTCGTCAGCGTTCGTTCCCTCGGTCAGGATCGCGATGACCGGGGTTTTGTCCGTGACGAGTGCAAGCGGACCGTGTTTGAGTTCGCCACCCGGAAAGCCCTCCGCGTGATCGTAAGAAATCTCTTTGAGTTTCAGCGCCCCCTCGAGTGCGACCGGATGGCCAAGCCGCCGGCCGATGAAGAAGAATGCATCACTGTCGGCGAGCGCTTCTGCCGTCTGGCGGACTGTCGGTTCGGCATCAAGGACTTGTTGGATCGCACTGGGAACCTCGGAAACCGCGTTCAAGATAGTCGAGGCTTCTTTCGACGAGAGGGCGTTTCGCTGGCGGCCGAGATAGACGGTCAGCAAGGTGAGCGTCGTCACCTGTGAGGCGAACGTCTTGGTTGCAGCGACACCGATTTCCGGGCCTGACCGAATGTACACAGTGTCATCGGCTTCACGGGCCATCGTGGATCCGACGGTGTTCGTCACTGCGAGCGTCCGTACACCTGCGCCTGCAGCCATTCGGAGGGCACGTAACGTGTCTGCGGTCTCACCGCTCTGGGTGACTGCCACGACGAGCGTTCGCCACGGATCCCGATTCTCTCGGAATTCGTACTCACTTGCGACCGAAACCGAGACGCGCACGTCCGCGTACTGCTCTAAAAGTTCTGCAGCGTATAATCCAGCGTAGTATGATGTTCCGCATGCAATTATCTGGATTTCATCGAGAGAGCGACAGTACTCTTCGGACAACGACAGGTCGAGGTCGGCAACACCAGCGAATTCGTCGACACGACCAGTGAGTGCTTGCCGGACGGCCTGAGGTTGTTCGTGAATCTCCTTGCGCATGTAGTGCTCGTAGCCGCCCTTCTCCGCAGCATCGGCATCCCAGTCGATGACCGTGCGCTCACGTTCAACGATATTACTGCCGTTCACGACCGTGATACCACTCTGGGTGATGTGTGCAATATCGCCATCTTCGAGGAACGAAACCGTTCGGGTGTGTTCGACGAACGCCGTCACGTCACTTGCGATGAACGTGGCGTCGTCAGCGTGGCCGATGACGAGGGGACTGTCTTGGCGAGCAACGACGATTCCGTCGTGGTCAACTGCGGTGACAGCAATCGCAAAACTCCCTTCAAGCATCGAGACGACTGCTTCGACGGCGTCGAGGAGATACTCGGTTTCGTCAAGCGCGTCTTCGATGAGGTGGGCGACGACCTCACTATCTGTCTCGCTCGTGAACTCGTGGTCGTCAGTGAGATCTTGTCTGAGCGTCTCGTAGTTGTCAATGATACCGTTGTGAACGATCGCGACTCGGTCCGCACAGTCAGTATGTGGATGTGCGTTTTCGTCGGTCGGTGCGCCGTGGGTACTCCAGCGAGTATGGCCGATTCCACACGTCGCATTAGGTATCGAGGGGACGGTGAGGTCATCGATTTGTCCGCTTTGCTTGTGAACGTGAAGGGAGCCATCGAGTAATGCTACCCCAGCGGAGTCGTAGCCACGATATTCCAAATTCTTCAAACTCTGTGCAACGATCCTCGAACAGTTTCCGTCACCGAGATAGCCTGTTATTCCACACATGAATTAGCCTCGTACTATGGACGCATTATCTGCAATTCGACCGCTTACGACCGCACCACTTTCGACCCCGACACCCTCCCCAATGACAGTTCCCGGTTTCACCGTGATATTAGCCTTGAGTCGCGCATAATCGCCGACAAGACCACCGAACTCAACATTACGGTGAACTTCTCCGTCGAGTGTGAGCTCAGTGTTCCCGCCTTCGATAGTCGTATTCGGGCCAATAGTGGCGTTCACTCCAATGATACTGTCTCTAACGACCGCACCGGGGCCAATCGTGGCATCAGGGAAAACGACGACGTTTTCCAGAACCGCGTTTGCACCGACGGAAACGTTCTCGCCGATGGACGTCCCATGAAGCACGACGGCACCGGGGTGAATGGTCACGTTCTCGCCTAGGAGGAAGTCATCGTGGAGCGTCGCAGTCGATGCGACGTGCCCCGCTTGAGTCATTTCCGAGTCCGGATTCGATTGGAATTGGTCCAGAGCATAATCGTTGAGCGAGAGTAGGTCCCACGGATACGAGACATCGCCCCACCGACCTGTGACTGAAATCGCTCTGAGTGGCTGAACTTTCGATTGTGTCTGTAAGGTCGTCGTCAGCGCTTGTTCGCCGAAACTCTCGGTCTCGCGAATCGAATCAAAGATTTCCGGGCCAAAGGCGTACACACCCGCGTTGATCTGTCTCGACGACGTCGTTCCGGCTGGTGGTTTTTCGACGATATCTGTGACCGTTTGACCGTCGAGTTCAACAATTCCAAACCGATTCGGCGTATCGATACGAGTTACCGCGATACACGACCACCCGGACTGACGGCGTTCGTCAATCAGGTCTTCGATGACCTGTGATTCGATATAGCGGTCACCGTTCAGTGCGATGAAATCCGAATCGATGTACGGTTCGGCCTGTAAGAGCGCGTGACCAGTTCCAAGCTGTTTTTCCTGGATGGCGTAGGTGATATCGACATCCCACTGGTTCCCATCGCCGAAGTGATTCTGAATCCGTTCGCGGTGATAGCCGACAACGAGGACAATTTCTGCAATCCCGGCCGCGGACACCGCTTCGATGATGGACTCTAACAATGGTTTGTTCCCGACCGGAAGCATAGGTTTGGGACGATGGTTCGTAAGGGGCCGCAGTCGTGATCCCTCACCAGCAGCGAGAATGACCGCTTTCATCGATGAAATAACTTGAATGAGAGAGTATAATCGTTTGCATCTGTAGTTAATTTCATTTATTATTTATCTGAATGACACACATACGCCTGATTGGATCCAAAATAAGATTAGCCAGTACTTGCAGGTATGGAATCAATACAGACTTGCCGAACCAGCAGCTGACGGTGGAAAGAATTCTAGTTTACCCAATTAGAAAGAGTAGATCTTTCGACACGGAATAGACCGCGCGATTTACTGTAATCGATTTCAGTAACAACTCCTACAAAATTGTAATCCATCTTATACTTATGACGGTGGCCACCCACTCTCTAGCTGTGATGAAATCGAAACCAAGCCAGTTTCCTGACGGACTACAGGTGCCGAATCAAACGCACAGCGTAGGCAAGGCACTCATGGGATGGGCAGTGCTTTACGGGCTGTTCCTCGTCATCCTCTTAGCGATCTCATATCCCACTATCGTCGTCGGTGTACTCATAACGACGATTGCACTCAGCGTTCGTGTACAACGGCGTCGTCGTGACCACCGTGCCCGTCGTCGCTGCGTGCCCATTGTCGGTGTTTGTGTGAAGTTGTAAATCTCTAACGCGCCTATCAACGACGAGGAGATCGTCGGGTACGTTCAAGTCGTCAATGAGTTCATAGCCAGACACATTCCAGACTAGTTGTTATTCTCTTTCCTTTCGTTAATAATATGGGGTAGAAATCTTTGTTAGGGTGTGATTTATCTTTACGATAAAATTATATGTTCCGTTCAGGGTCATCATAACAATGTATATAGCGATTATAATTGAGCTAAGTTATGAGTAAATTTATCGTTCGACAAGAATTTTCGGATGGAACGAGCAATCAGAGAGAAACCGAGACAGTTCCCGGTAACAAGCAATTGGAAAGTACCGTAGAGATCAGTGAACACCCGAGAAGTCGATGCCAGGAACTCGACGAAGGGAGGGATGTGAATGCCAACCTATGACATCGTCGAACAAGGAGCAGACGATACCGGAGGAGACGCCATCGACGGCGTTCTCGAGAATCTGGTTGACAATGATACGACCATCATCTTTCCGCCAGGAACGTACAAACTCAACGAGCTCATCGTCCCGTCGGGGACTGACAGGCTCGAACTCATCGCGCCGGACGGTGCACGGCTCGTTCCCGGACGGTCGGGCGACGACCTACCGTGGATCGACGTCTACGCGCGAGGATTCACGCTCGACGGCTTCGAACTCGACATGCGGAACACGGCGGTCCCGCCGTTCGTGCGGATGAACTCAAGTTCAGGATACTGGGAACTAAGACGACTCATCACCCGTGGCTACGTGCGAGCAGCGACTGACACGAACATTGGGTCAAACGACTCGGGGGATGCGCGCACGTACTTCCGGTTGTCAGCCGAAGACGGAACGCGTGGGCTGCTCCAGGACTGCTACTTTCACGAAGGGTCGTGCGCACCGGATGAGTCGAGCAACCGACGTGCAATCCTCGTCGAATCCGGGAAGGGGGTTCTTATATTTAACCGCTGCTGGTTTGAACACTGGGGAGAAAACACCATTTATGCAAAAAAGCCAGAAGGGCGTGTAAGAATACTGAACAGCTTCGTTCGAAATTCACAGAACGGGATGCGGCTCGGTGGTGACACCCAGGTTCGTAACTGTGTATCGATCAAAGACGCGCAGCACCCGAGACAAGCTTGGTCGGGTGGGTCGCTCCAACGCGGCGTGAACGTGGAGGCAAACGTCCCGACGAATCCTTCGGACGGCGTCAATAGTTATGATGGAACAATTTCTATCAGCGACTGTGACTTCTACCATCGGTATTTGGATAGCAGCTGCGGCGGAGCGATCACGGCGGTAGCACCGTGTCAACGTATCGACATTCAACGGACTCGTGTTAGTTACGATTCGACGAAGAATCACGATGCGATTTACACGTACGAGGGCACAATGTACGACGGCACGCCCGCGAATCTCGAATATTTGCGACTCGAAGACGTGCAAGTCACCAACGACCATGATTCGGAGTACGCCATCTACATCGGACAAGAGCCAGATACGTGGGGACCGGTGTCCGGTGTGTTAGGTGGGAGTGGCCCACAAACAAATTCGAGTTACATCGAAAGTCAGATGACGATCAATGGAAATCCCACACAGCCAAATACAACGCCGCCACTTCCAAGTCCACCGCCACTCGGGGAGATACCGATGGAATCGGCACAGCTAGTCCGTATTGATAACAGGGATAACGATTCTCGGACGACGTACCAGATTACGGCCGGCGACTATGTTCTTCCAGCGGGTAACGACGGGACGACGATATCGATGTGGTGGGGGCCAGACGGTGACCCAAGGCGGCCACCAAATTCGGGGGTCGCAACTGGTACTGCTCCAGGGGGAAGTGCGTACGCTTTCTACGTGACAGGCGGCATCATTTCGACGGAGTCAGACGGGCCAGCGACTTGGACGGTCGATGGAGAGGTATATAACCCTGGTACTGAAGAAATTCTGAAAACGGATACAATTACAAGTGGCCCACAGGAAAATAAAGATCAGTGGAAGCAGGCTAATTCAGTTACGCAACCGGGTGGTGTCGCCGTTGCAAAGCCGCTGTCATTCAGTGGCAGTAACCCAGCACATGTCCGACTGCGGAACGTCGCCGATGATGACTTCGAATACAAACTCGAAGAATGGGCCTATCTCGATGGGTCCCACGTCAGCGAAACATTTCACACACTCGCCATGGGGCCGAGTGAACGTGAAATACAACTAGGTAATGGGACTCCCTACAAAATGAAGGCTGGGAGTGTATCCGTCCAAGACGGATTCGCTACCGTCTCTTTTGACGATTTCTTTGGTGCAGAGATACCCATCATCTTTGCACAGGCACAGACATTCAACGGGCCAGATCCGATCGTCACCCGACTGCGAAACGTGTCCAGTAGTTCGTTCAACGTGCGTCTTCAAGAAGAAGAGGCAAGAGGTGGACACACGACGGAAACGGTTGGCTACATTGCGCTTGAACCAGCGACTGGACGGATCAATGGAACATCGTTTGAGGTACGGAGGGACGGAGTAAAAATCACCGATGAGTGGTCTCGCATCAGCTTCCAGAAACGGTATAACTCACCGCGGTTCATCGCTGGTATGCAGACATTCAATGGATCAGACACAGCAAACCTCCGCTATCGAAATCTTACCGGCACCGGTGTAGAGGTCAAAGTCGAAGAGGAACAAAGTGCAAATAACGAAACGACGCACACAACCGAACGTGTCGGCTACTTCGTTATCGAGAGTTCTCTGTGAGAGGCTATTTTACCCAATGGCAACTGAGAACAGACATAAACCCTTCTCGTCTATTTTCTGTGTTAGAGATAGTATTAAAAATTGAGTTCTATTAAATTATATATTCTATTGGATAAAAATTTTATTATTTATTTAATATTATATTTTTATACTTTTGGTTTTAATTTCGTCAAGTCAAAGTCCAGAATTTTATCTGCTCAATTGAGCAGCAAGAGGCTTTAACAGTGCGGGAACCAAAGGACCAATATGTTTGGGTCAGGTTAAACGGAGGTCTCTTTGACGATCCTCACACAAGAAATGATTACAAGGATTGACTACATCAAGGTAAAAATTCGATGCGTAAATACATATATTTTATATAGAATATTTATTTCCTTGAGAACCGTTTAATTATATAAAATTATATACTTTATTTTAACTTACTACTATTTTTTTAACTATTTAGTTAAATATTTATGAATGGCCTCCAATCAGGAAATATGAGAAATGGTTCGAAAAAGTGGTTATTAGGATTGAAATCAGCCATTCTAAATAAGGACAAATCAAAATTATTAGAATATCTAGATTATGCTTATTGCGGAGTATGTTTATCCATCACATCTAGGTACCCAATTGGGACAAACATCTTTGAAAAAGACTGGGATGCACTTCTCGTACTTGACGCATGTCGGGTTGATGCACTCAGGGAAGTCGCACCTGAGTATGATTTTATAGAATCGGTCGATAGCATTTGGTCGGTGGGGAGCAGTTCACATGAATGGTATGCAAACACTTTTAACCAAAAGTACAAATATAAACTAAATAAGACAGCACTTATTTCGTCCAATCCGTTCGCTGCAGAAGTTCTTTACAACGATAATCATCCACCGATATATCCAACTCCAATTCTAAACGCGCACTGGAATACAATTAGCGATGAAGACATTGGACACTTTGAACCAACACAACAACATAAACGTCCGTTTGATAATGTCTCCGATTCCGCTCCGGTCGACGAGGTTCAGGATCCAAATTACGTAACTGATAGAGGGATTGTGGCGGGTCGGGAAGACTATGACAGGTTGATCATTCACTACTTCCAACCCCATCGACCGTTCATTTACGACTTGATAGAAGGAGGAGAGATGACAGAAAAGCAGAACGACCCATATGGATTCGCACAAAAAGAAGAAATAGACCATGGTGATTTATGGCCGATGTATCTTGATAATCTTCGATTAGTTCTGGATTCTATCAATAATTTATTAAAAAATCTTGATGCAGATAAAGTTATTATCACTGCTGACCACGGGGAGCTTATCGGAGAATTAGGACAGTATGGTCATTTTGAGTGTATTCCGCATCCTGATTTGAAAAAAGTTCCGTGGGTCGAAACTACTGCAACCGATAAAAAAACTCGTATGCCGGATGAAGAGCCATCTATAAAATCTGAAAACAATACTGAAAAACGGTTACGAGAACTAGGTTATATAAAATAAATAGTATATTAATTAAATGTGTCTTTAAGATCGGCATTTTAGTATATTCATATTTCTGTTTAATTAATTTTAAGGTGAACCAAAGAGCGGGGCATAAGCCCCCACTGCGATGTGATTATTAACGGAATCCTTTCAATTCGGTGGTATAATGGATCGTCGAATATACTAGTCAGCCCTCATCGTTTTGCCGTCATTTAAAGAGCGGGTTTATCCGGAGAACCGTCGCTCCCCTGGCAGCTTCGTCATCCACGGCAGCGTGTTACTTGAATACCTTCGTAAGGACGTCAGTTCATTCGTGGGTCTCTATACCGACTGCCTAAATGATCGCCAGGCACAATGAAAAGAAGCTACCCCGTATAATTCTACGACTTAGCAACAATTGCCCCTAACCTAGACAATATATTATAATACTAAAAATTAATAGTTTTAGTATTAATAATAGAAAAGATACTTTGAATGGATATCCTTTTTAGTCATCAAGCATTCTTTGTATTATGGAGATCTGCCACTTCATCACTTCTTTAGGCCGAGGAGGAGCTGAAACAATGGTTTCGAATATCATAGAAAACATCAATGATGGAGAAATATCTTTGAAAGTTTGCTATCTAGTTGAAAATCACGATCTAGTGAATGAAGTACATGACGCAGGGGCTGAAACAATTTGTTTTGGGGGTATGAATCGTGAAGATCCTAAAGCACACATAAAAGCCCTACAGTATTTCAAGTCAAATTCCTTCGATTTAATCCATGCACATCTTCCTCATGCTCAAGTAACAGCTAGATTGGCAAAGAAATTAGGATTTGTGAATTATGTTATATGCACGCATCATAATTTGCCAGATCTATATGGGACAATACCAAGAAAGTTAGAAAGAAGTAGCCGGAAATATGACGATAAAGATGTAGCAGTTTCTAAGTGTGTGATGAATGCATATCTGACGAAAGGAGCAAATCCGGAAAAGTGGACAACGATATACAATGGAATTGATGTTGATGAATGGTATACTCAGATAAAGGAAGCTGAATTACCAATAATAAATTCCAAATCAACTAATGTATTTGTGAATATCGGAAGGCTTATTCCGGAAAAGGGTCAGCTATCTCTAATTGAGGCTTTCAATTTGTATAATAAAGACCATGGAGATTCAAAACTAATAATAATTGGAGAAGGACCACAACAAGCACAATTAAGTAGTAAAATAAAAACACTTAAGCTAGAAGATAATGTGGTGCTAAAAGGCTCACTCCCAAGAAAAGATATTCCAAAATATCTAGTTGCAGCAGATGCATTTGTCTCAACATCACGATCTGAGGGGTTTGGACTCACTATTATTGAGGCAATGGTTGCGAAATTACCCATTATTGCTACCGACATACCAGCTGTTAGGGAAGTTATACAGGGTTATGATTGCTCTATTCTCATCAATCGTAATAAACCGATATTAATGAAACAAGCAATGGAAGAGATCACATCTAGTAATGATTTATATTCATCATGTGATCGTGGTTATGTAATTTCCAAGAATAAATTTGATCTCGAAGTGTGTGCTAGTGAATATATAGATTTATATAAATCTACAATAAATTAACCACATATAATTCGACTCGGGAATATAATTCCTTCATTATGGTTATTTCTTTCCGTCCCAACATGTTAGTATTGAGCATCAGCGCACCATATAGAGGTGAGAAAACAGCCAAATTGATTAGCATCCCAGAAACCGTAGGCTCTGTAACCCATCTCGAAATGGCAATAAAAATGATAATTGAAAATAGTTGAAATAATATTGTTTGGTTTGTTAGTGATGTTATACGATAGTCAGTAAAGATCTTATATGAATATAAGAGATTTAAAGCCACATACGAAGAAGTAGTTGCAATGGCAGCACCCTCTATATTATAAATAGGTATTAGTATAACATTCAAAATCAAATTCAGAATAGTAGCTAATAAATTAGAAATCATTATATATTTTGTATCCCCGATAGAGATGACTAGATTACCGTTTGGGCCTAGAACAGAATTTGAATAGAATCCGATTGATAAAATAATTAGGGCAGGAGATCCTGCCAGATATTTCCCACCGAAAGTATTTGTTATTATCAGATTAGGATAGCTCACTAACACCAGAAAAAGTGGAAGAGTAACCAACATAATCCATTTGCTAGTATCTAAATATGTTTCTTTTAACTTTTCGTATTTATTATTGGAGTGTAGTTTAGATATAACGGGCATAAAAACAAATCCAAATGCCATCAATGGTGCTTGGAGCAATGTTGCCAATGGATATACGATATTATAGTCTGCAACTTGATTTGGAGACCAATAATACCCCAATAAGAAAGTGTCAATATCTATTAATAGTGCCATCATTGTAGATGTGACAAGTAGGGGAGCTGAAAAAATAAATAGCTTTTTTCTATAACTACTAAAACTAATCTGTCTTGCAAAAATGGGGGTTAAACTCCAGAGAAAATATAACCCAACACCAGCTGCAATACCATATGAGACAACATACGAACTTGCGATACCAATAGATCCAAGACCGAATAGTAATGCTACTCCTATCAACAGAAACCTAGTTAGTGGAAGAACAATATTTTGAATGAGTGCCTTGGGGACTGCTTTTTGTGTGCCTTGAATACCTCCAATAGTCATTTTCATAAGCACTAACAAAGGAATCCCAATTGCACAGATATTTAACACTTGTTTGAGTTCACCATGAATTGCGTGTTGGAAGAATGAGTTTGAAATGATTATAATTGATGAAGAGAGAATAACTGACGATAACAATGATAGTTCTAATCCTGATCGCAAAACTCCCTTCTTACCTGCTTTGCTTTCTATTCTCGGAAGGTATCTAGCAATACCAACATTCATTCCTAACATTGATACTAATCCCCCCATAGTTAAAAGGGAGATACCAAGCGATACAACTCCATAATCAGGTCTACCGATATAGCGTGCAATCACTAACTTTGAAGCAAAGCTCAATACAAGTTCGATGACTACACCGATCATTAGAACAATTGCACCAGAGACGATATTATTATTTCCACTCATACTACCTCATATAGCCCGAATACAGAAGAATAAGGTCTTGCAGGTCGGACGACATCTTCTGGATAAACGAGGGTGACTTCGATAGCGTCGTACGCATTATTAAACTCAATAGACGACTCGACGATCGTTTTGAGTGAAACCAATCAGGTTGTAAATGAACAATCTGATCGTATCCCCATTTTGTTAAATAATACTCTTTATCCGCTAATATTCTTTTTGGATCCGTCCGCTTACTCATATATGATTGTGGGCCATCCGGAAAGTGCCCGAATTGAACGGCTGGGCATAGAGCAAATTCCCAATTAGTGTTCAAATGTCCCGTGAAGAAGTCTATATGCTCTCTTCCAATTGTATAATTTGGATCCCATGAATAATCATCTAAGCATTCTTTTTTGAAAGCGCAAACATTGGGAAGAAAATCAAACTTAATATGTGGAATCGGTTCAAAGTTAACTTTTTTATCACCGCGTATATCATACGATATTAATCCATCATATTCATAGAGGTCTCTACAAGCGCTATAGATTCGGTTTGACTCGATTAACATTCCACAAGCACCACCCAAGGTTGGCTTAGATTCCAACAACTGCACTAATTCAGTAACATTAGGTGGTACTGTATTGTCGCTATCAACAATGATCAAGTATTCCTCTTTTAGTTCCTTGACTATCTCATGTCGTCCATAACCTAAACCTGAATCGTACGGAAGATCAAGAACCTTAAGTTCAAAACTAAAATTGGAATTATATAATTTTTTCTTTTCTTCACTGCCCTTTCCATTATCTGCTACGTATACCTTATTAATATCCGTCTCAACTACGGATTGCAATAGATTTTTTAACTTTTCTGTTCTGTTGAAAACTACGACACCAAGTGAGATTTCGGGCATAGCTAGTTCCAATTCAATGTAACAGTTAAAACTTCCTGGTTTGATTAGCACAAGGAGTACTCTGGGATCTCAGCCATGTGATTTGTGCTTCATTATCGTAAATGACACTAGTTTTCCCCATATTGGTTTTGCAACCAATGAGTTTAGAATTCATAAAGCGCTCAGTCGCTGAATTATGAACAAACAACATACCCGTCTTTACTAACGAGGCGTTCCAATGGCCCTCATCTATAAAAAACCTAGCATCGAAATCTTCTCGCCCTTGTAAGGGAGAAGAGCGAAGAGCAGGTTTAATTGAAAAAACTGGCTTTACTATTTTTTCGTTTGAATATCTGTTGGCAAATTCTCCAGCTTGGTTAGTCTTGTAATCTTGAACGGGACCACCTCCACTAAGTGAATAATTCACAAAAATCAAATTTAACATTGAGATTGGTGACAAAGAAACTACCAATATACAAATGATAATTACCATTATATTCTCTCTATCTAATAGTGCAAATGAAAATGAGATTGGGGCAAATAGTATTTGTAGTGAGCGAGAGCCTATAAGATTAAATATCATTCCACCAATGAAATAGAATCCAGAGGAAACAATCACTCCAATATCTAACGGGGGGATGTCCTCAATCTTTTCTAATAAGAACGAGTATAAGAGTAAGGATATTATTAATGCTAACAAAACCTTATTGCCAAAAGTAAGAACTGTTGAGAGTCGATTATCTATTAAACTGGGATACTTCATAATATTTGTTACGGTTCCACTACTTTTCGATCCGAATAAAATCAGCCTTAAGGTTGATAGGGAATTCCCAGCAGACTTACTCACTGGTTGAATTAAAATAAAAAATACTCTATTTTGGAATTGAGTAAAATAATACATAAAGAAATATAAGTAAATCGTAGAAAGAACAACAATAGGTAGTATGCGATCAATTTTTAATATATTTGAAGGGCGAAAAGATATTCTCCAATTCTTTGCCTCTCTTAGACTGGTGGTCAAGTCAATAATTCGATGTTGATTTGGAAAAGCACTAGTTAGAGGGGTAACAACAATTGAAATTAATTTCGACCCCAAATAAAACAAGAAAAGGATGGGATGTGATAGTATTAGAGACATATAGACAGTTAAAATTAGTATTTTTTTATTACAAATGGTAGAGCGTTCAAGCCCCAAAATAAAAATCAAGAAGACTAATCCTATGAACTGTGGGACAAATTGATTATTCAACCATGGATATATAAGGATAAGAAAGAAGCAAGAAGCAACATGTGTTTTGAAAGGCTTCTTAGTAAGCTGGCGAAAGTAATACCAAGAGACGATCGAAAATGAGACGATAATAATGTAATACCCTATTTCAAAAATAATTTGATTCTCGCTAGCAATTACTTTTTGTAATGTGAAGAAATATGAATAATAGGCTGGCCACTGAAGATACGAATAGAACCCACTAGAGAGAGGATGTGCACCGAAGGAACCCATGAAACTAATCCATCCAGAAAGTCCAACAATATCATTTCCAGCAATGCTATAAAATAATAAATTGTGAGAATTTAATAGTACATAGAAGCCGATGGTAGCAAATAGGCTAAGATAGCTGCTTTTAGAGATGAAAACAATAATCGGCAAGAGAAAACAGATCAAAAAGACTAGAATCCAAAAAATGGTTGGAATTTGTGATAGGTAGCCCGAATTACGAGGAACATGCAAAGGATAAAATTTAGAAATTTCGATTGATAACCATCCGATGCAGATGAACAAGAGGGAAAGACAGAGAGTCACCAGATTTCTAGATTTGACATATCTATTTTTAATCATAGTATTCATATATTATGCAAAATTTTATTCTAAATAGCCGAGTTTTTCTAATTGTTCCTGAACATCATCTTCGACATCGTAATTTGAGGTATGGTTAGCAGAGAACTCTTTCGGGGTCGATTGATCTATGTCTATTTCTTTTTGAGGCCCCTCATTATATGATATTACCCTACTAAGATAGGGGCGAATATTTTTAGCGATATTATTTAAGCTTTTTCTCGATATCGGAGCAGATGGAGCAGTTGCAAAATGCACCGCAGAATATGGGATCCTTTCATACCAGTCCCCCATATTCACCACAATACCACCTTTCTCATCCCAGATCGAAGATGCGATATATTCTATATGGGGATATTTCGAATGCTTCCATAAATCACATCGTGCATAATTTCTCGTAGAATGGTTATTCCACAGGTTTTCACCTTCACATTGAATATTAATACCCATGGCGGCAGCAGCTGTAGGAAGAATATCAATGCTTGAAACACAGCTGCGAATTTCCCGAGAGGGTAGACCAGCACCTGCAAAAACAAGGGGAACCTCAACTAGCTCAGGAACTATTGGTGAACCATGTCCATACATGCCACCATATTCTCCAAGTAGCTCGCCATGGTCTGACGTTAATATCACTAGGGTTTCATCATATATTCCCCGTCTTTTTAACTCAGAGATCAGATTTTTAAATCGGCACAATGAATCTTCAACCCCATCCTGATATAATGTAGAAATTTTTTTAGGATTGTGTTTATGATCATTGAAAAATTCGCTGGGAGAATCATATTGATCTCTATATCCTTTACCTCCATAAACCATATGCCCTCCAAAATGGTGTTCAACATAAAAAAATGGACTATTCATTTTAGACAATTTTGTTTCATCATTTAAATGAAGAATCTTTAGCGGAGGCTTTTGAGACGCGTCGTCTATTCCCCTCCAGATTTCATTTGGAAAATAACCAAAATTGCCATATTTACTAATAATTTCAGGTTTTTTTTCCAAACAGTCTGAGAACGACCATACTTTGTGAGATTCAGGATATTCTCCAGTTAAAATAGATGGGAGGCTTGATGCTGTGAACGTGCTAGGAGATATAGCCTTGCAGCTAATACCGAGATCCAGAATCTCTTGAGGCGTATAATCAAACCGGAGGCTATCACAGATAAATAGCACTACATTCTCCACATTATCATTAGCAATTCGTTCAATCTGGCCTTTAATTTGGTCACTCATAGTCAAATAATTACTCAATATATCCTAGCGATTCTAGTTGTTCGTTTACATCTGACTCTAGCATTATACTTGAATGGTGGCATGCTTCACTAATAATCTTACGTCTACTATCGAACTCACACTCAAGCCATGGGACAGTAGTAAGATTCCCTAAATGTATATTTGGAGGATGTCCAAAAACATTCCATTTGCCAAACGAATTCCCATGATCAGAAGTTATAACAGTTTTTCCAGCCAGATTTTCAACAAGTTCACTTACGTAGGGTAATGACAAAGACAAATTTTCACGATAAGCTTCCCAAGCTACATTTTTATTTAAATTTCCAGCTTCTAATTGCTGCCAGATAGAATCAGACCTGTTTTTTGGTTTGAAAACTTGACCCTGAAACTCTGGTTGAGATATCATTTGTCCCTTTGATCCTATGAATGGGATGTGGGGTTGAATGTAATGGATAATCAAACGCTTGTTAGGATTTTCTTTTAACGCTTTAATAGCCCTCTTTGTTACTCTTTCTGGATGTACAGATCCCAGTGAATCGTCCCATTCAGTACTCCATAATGGAATAATTTTATGAAATTGAGAATCTACTTTAGTGATCTGTGGATTAGCAGTAATATAAACAACATCGGGAAATGAGTTTTTATGGACGGTCTTGCGGAGAAATTCTTCAGTTTGAGAAGCAGGAGATTGTATTGAAGACAATCGACCATCAATTGTATTTTCAGCTTGGAACAAGTCGAATCTGCATGCATCAAGAATTACAAGATTGTCCCAATCCAACTCGATGAAATTCTCACCCTTATGGTCGTAAAATTTGTCAAAGTAGATGCGAACAAGTTCGTCAAAAATTGCCGAAGGGCGTTGTAAACCGTTGAGGACCTGATTAATAGAGTACATTCATGTTTGTATTAATTAGTGTATCACTTATACCTGTTGATTTCTCGTATAGGAATCGGATTGGTTGAGTTGAAGGACACATTATAAAATATGGCACTATCTAGTTGAGCTAGTTTAAGAAACGAGCAGGTTGTTGAGTAACTTGCCTAGAGATGCTCCCAAACCTGCTCAGTGATGGCTTAGACGTGGATTTAGAAGAATCTTGGGACAACGAGCGGACGGTTGTTCTCTCAGAGAAGTAAAAGCAATTCTTGCGCTTTTCGACGTAAAACGCTCACATCAAGCGATTTTTCAGTGGGTACATCGGCTGGCTGACAGCGTGTCCAACGCGGGTCGCGGTCGACGAAACCGCTGTCAGAATCAACGGCGAGTGGTCTTGGGTGTACGCTGCAATAGACACCGAAACAAAGCTGCTACTCGGTATCGAAGTGTTTGATCGGCATAGTACTGATTCGGCGGCTGCGTTTCTGTCTGGATTAGCCGAAAAAACGGTCTCTCGGACGCCATGTTTCTCGTTGAAGGCTACGGATATCGGACTGCCCTCTTTCACATTGGGTTGAGCGATCGCCTCGACTACACAGAGCGAAACCTGATCGAAAAGTGGTTTCACACGCTTAAACAGCGCATCGACCGCTTCCATACGTCCTGGGTGGGCAGTCGGCCGAGCGTCCAGCGCTGGCTTGAACAGTTTGTATAGTACTATAACCATCAGAGGCCGTACCAATCGCTCAACAACCGAACGCCTATCGAGGAGGAGCTAAACAATACAGTGCCATTTAATAGGACATATAGATTAGATAAAATCTGATTAGGATTGATTTGGAAAGAGCAAAAAGGCAAGACCAATACATCATGCAGTAGACTGTAGCGATAATAATGACTCAAAGTAAAATCAACGTACTTCTCATCGGACCTGTAAATCCGACTGGTGGAATCGCCCAGTATATCAACGAACTAGTACCACGTCTGCCTGAGCCTTTTGACCCAGAGGTCCATGGTGTCGATAGCCTCCAAGACCATGACGGCTTTTCAAGCTTCCTTGTAGGACTAATCGATTCGACAATCTCGTTCGTCTTCCGGAGTGAGCCCGATGTCGCACATATCCATACTTCTCACGGGGCCTCCTTCTTTATCTCTTCGGTGTATATCCTGTTCGCTGCGAAAGTATGGGACTCCAAAACATTAATCCATGTCCATGGTTCCTCTTTTGACGACTTTGTGACAGAATCTTCCTTCCCAGTAAAAAAATACGTGGAGTTCGTCCTCCGTGTGGGGGACGGAACAATTGTTCTCTCCGATTATTGGAAGGATGTGCTAACGAGTGTCCAACTTGAAAAAGATATTTACGTTCTTCAGAACGCTGTTGATCCAAGTGAATATAATTCCACAGAAGAGAATGGAAATACAGTCAAAATTGCATACATCTCAAACTTAATTGACCGGAAAGGATCGGTTGAGTCCTCAATCGCGTTTAAACAACTCTGTGAAGAGGAGGTTGACTGTCAGATTGAAATTGCCGGAAAAGGAATTAACTCAGACAGGATGGAATTGCTCGACGAGCAATTCAACCAAGTCACATACCACGGCTACGTTTCTGAAACAAAGAAGCGTGAGATTCTAGAAAATAGTGACATCTACGTTCTTCCATCATACGCCGAAGGACTACCAATCGCCATTCTAGAGGCAATGGCGGGGGAGAATGCGATTGTGAGTACGAATGTTGGAAGCATCCCGGAGGTGGTTTCAGACAAAAATGGTCGCCTCATCAAACCGCGCAGCACTGAGGAAATACTGGAGGCTCTAAAAACGCTGGTTAAACGTTCAGACGAAGTTGAAAAGATGGGTACTGAGAGTAGGCGAATGATAGAAGACAAATACAATTGGGATGTCGTAATTGAACAACTCGCACAGATATACCGCAACAAATAAGGGGATGATTTAAAAATATATTTTTATAATAATTACTTTTCTACTCTTTTCTATCACTATGGAAACTAAATGACGAGAGTGCGTAGCACATCCATGCTTGACTCCACCGCATATAGGGAGTTTTATCCGAGAAAATACGACCGATTCGCCGGTAGAAATACCCGTTTGAATCGAGAAGATTCTCCAGCGACCACTGCCCCACTTTTCGAGCCATCTCCCAGTCTTGATCGGTACCACGTTGAACGAAAGTGAGAATCGCTTGAGCTGAAGCGTGTGCGTCATATGGGTAACGTTGATCGGCCTCAAAGCGCGGTGCACCATCATCATCGAATAAGTTTCGACGGTAGAACTCCATCCCTTTCTGATACGCCTCCCACGTCGGATGGCCGTCCGGACGTTCCATCGCGTATTCGTAGAGACTCTCCAATACGAATCCAGTATGGAAGTTGTCGTGACTTAAGTGGGACTCCGTGGCAGGCATTGAGTAGTACCACCCGCCAGTGTCGGCTTGTGCATCGACAACGAATTCGAACAGTTCCTCTACTCGGTTAGACAATTCTGTCGAACCAATGTGGTTATTAAGATTATGGAAGAACCCCGCAGCGAGAGCGTTTGTGTTTATCAGTACAAACGAATCGTACGGAGTGTAAGTGAATACGTCGAACCCGTTAATTCGTTTCTGATTGATATGGGTACGAATAAACGATGCAGCCGACTTCGCTGTGTCGAGTGCCCACCTTTCCCCTGTGGCGTCATAATATTGGAGAAACGCACGACCAACAAAAACGGTGACAACGATCGAGGGATGGTATTCTGGGAGGAAAAATTTGCGTGCGTTTTGCCAGTCAAAATTGTACCCCCAACCAGCAGCATCGTTATATTCGGGGGAGCGGTTCCGATCGAGCCATCGAAGAAGGTTCTCTGATTCTTTTTTATCTGCTTCCCGACCCGTCTCACAATATCGATTCAGATATGCCATCGAAAACAACGCAATCCCCTTCGGATTGCGCTCTTTTGGCACCTTGAGCAACGGACGGAGGTTGATTGGAGACTTGTTCACGGAATGTATCCCAATTAACCGCGTCAACCAATTTGTTGCGGTTGCGGAGATGAGTGGACTATTTAAACCGTCGTAAGGGTCGTATCCCGCATAGTCTTGGCCTTCCGCCCATTCGAGACATCGGTCGCACGTTATTCCTAAACCGTCAGTCATTCCGCTATTCCCGGTTGATTTCATTCTTGATTAGATTGGTTGTAATATCGCCAACTTCCTGTAGGACTGTTTTGGATCGGGATCTATCCGGCGAGATATCATTTGATGAAAGTGAACCGATATAGTCAAGAATAGAAGTCGAATTCCGGGAATGCAATATTTTCTCGTCGGATACCAATTCTTCGTCGACGGAAAGGAGTGAATTCGGGAAAAAAGACACTGCTGGCTTGTCCATGCACGCTGCTTCACGCGCCATCGTCCCTGAGCCAGTGAGCACACACTGTGTATGCCATGCAAGTTGTAACCCATTCAGAGCCTGTTCAGGAACGAACACACGGTCGGAGGGATATGGCTCTGCAAACTGCTCGTCACCACGACCACGAGGCAAATAGACCACGTTGAACCCTCGTCCGACTGCACCCTCCAAGATATTCGGTACGAGAGATCGTTCGGCGTCTACGTATGCCGCGTCAAGCGCCTCGGGACGTACGACAATGTAGTCCTCGAAAGGAAGCTTGTCGGTAAACGATGGATCAGGTTCGAACTCGGCAATATAGATATCCTCTTTGTATCCATCGTACGAAATTACCTGTTCGGGGTCAGCGCCCCACTTAATCAACTCCTCGACATCAAATGCCGATGGAACAACATTGTACGTCGCCTGCGCTTCCAGACGATTGTATAACTCTTCGAATTTCAACCCATCAACGTGCGCCGTAATATCATTGTCCGTGAAATGAATTGATGGAATGCCACGGGCTTTTGATGCGAGGATACACATGGCGTTGCGCGAAGAAATAGACACGTCAGCGCCTGGTGCTTGTGCTGTTAGTTGAAACGTTCGAAATGGAATGCCCATTTTCCGAAGTAATGTGTTATCGAAGTCTCGTCCCATTCGGGTGTAATCGAATCCTACCTCCTCAGCTAATCCCACAGTCTCGGTTTTCTCACGCACGGTTACGGTTGTATCCAGACTGGGGAGTGCATCGATTAGACTCCGGAAGAAAAACGGATGTGAGGGACTCACTAAATCAACCCACGCTTTTGGTCGTCGTGCCATTATTATTGTCTTAGATGCGACTAACTCTAAACCCTTCCGTGTTCCAATCGTGCTCGTCCAGTATCGCCTTCGTATCGACGATGAGGTCGCCGTCCATCCACCGGGCGATAGAATGTGGGTCCATCTCTTTGAACTCGTCATGGTCCGTGGTCACTATGATGGCGTCAGCATCGACAACTGCTTCATCGAGTGGCGATAGCTGCAGCGTCTGATCGGTTACGTGCGGGTCATGAAGTGTCACTGTCGGGGCCTTCCTGGAGTCTGATTGAGTACCGCCGTCAGCGAGAGCTGGCTCCTCCTCTTGCATAGCCGGTGACTGGAGTTCTCGTGCTAGTTTCAAGCCGGGGCTCTCACGCGTATCACCAACGTTTCCTTTATACGCGACGCCGAGAATCGCTATCTTGGAGTCCGCAAGTCCGTCAAGTTCCTCGTCAAGGATATCGATAATGTAGCTGGACATTCCATCATTAACTTCCCGAGCGTGCTTGATAAGATCAAGTTTCTCAGAGTTTTGTCCGAGGAACCACGGATCGACGGGCAAGCAATGGCCACCGACACCGGGTCCAGGGTGATGGACATTTACCCGAGGATGCTCGTTTGCGAGCGAAATCGCTTCTCGAGAATCGATTTCGTAGTCGTGGGCGAGCTTTGCGATTTCGTTTGCGATTGCGATGTTTGCATCCCGGAATGTGTTCTGGATGAGTTTCACGAATTCCGCGGTCGTTGCGTTCGCCGTCGTATGGATTTCGGCTTCGACGAACGACTCGTAAAGGCGTACCGCCGCCTCGGTAGAAACACCATTGACGCCACCGATGATTCGAGCGTTCTGCTTGAGTTCGGTGATGATATCACCCGGCAGAACAGTTTCCGGGCAGTGAGCGAGAGCGAAGTCCTTGCCCGCTTCGAGTTCGGATTCTTCAAGAATGGGTCGAAGGACGTCGGCAGTCGTTCCCGGGGGCACCGTCGATTCAAGGATGACCGTATCGCCTGGACGGAGATGCGGCACGATGGCTTTCCCCGCACTCTCGACGTATTCAAGTCCGGCCTCCTTCGACTCGCGGTCAAAGGGAGTCGGAACACAGATAATGTGATATTTTGCCGGGACGACCTCGTTGCTAATCGTCAACTTGTCTGATTCGATTGCCTGCGTGACGAACGCACGAAGACCAGGTTCGTCGATATGGACGTCTCCTTTACTGAGACGGGAAACCACCTCTTCGCTCGTGTCGTAGCCGACCACGTCGTGGCCATAGTTAGCGAACATTGCTGCCGTTGGGAGTCCAATATATCCCAATCCGTGGATACAAAGTGTGCTCATTGTGAGATCATCTCCATTTCTTCAGTTGTTTCGGAAGGTTGTACTGTGTCCACTATTTGTTCACCTGCCGTTCCATCACCGAACGGATTAGTCCAGTCAGGCGCTGTACGATCCATTTCGATGGCCGATTTGAGGATTTCGTCCGCGTCTGTTCCTGTAAGAACGTTCGCGCCGGCATCGATCGTTTCAGGTCGTTCGGTGTTGTCCCGCATCGTCACGCAAGGGACACCGAGAATACACGCTTCCTCCTGAACACCGCCCGAATCGGTAAGGATGAGCCGAGCGTTTGATTCGAGATTGAGAAAATCAAGGTAGTCCTGTGGCTCAACGAGCCGAATCGACCGTGGAACAGAAAGATTGAACTCCTCGAGTCGATTTTTCGCGCGCGGATGAATTGGGTAAACTACCTCCGTTCCGAATCGATTCGCAACACGGGAGACACCAGAGAGCATTCCCTCAAAGCGGTCTGGGTCGTCTACGTTCTCTGCCCGATGTGCAGTCATGAGAACATACTCACCGCGTTGCAGTTCAAGCTCCTCAAGTACCGAACTTTTCTTCTGTGCGAACTCTCGATGCTGCTCAACTGCATCAACGACAGTATTTCCAGTAATGTGGATTCTATCCGCTGGAATTCCCTCATCTTGTATTAGTGCCGCCGAATCATCGGTCGGAGCGAAGAGATAATCCGCCACATGATCGGTCATGACGCGGTTAACTTCCTCGGGCATATCACGGTCAAAGCTCCGAAGCCCGGCTTCGACATGACCGAGGTCGATATCCATCTTGCTTGTCGCAATAGCTCCCGCAAGTACCGAGTTTGTATCCCCTTGTACGAGAACAGTCTCGGGTTGTTCTTTTTGAATAATCTCTTCAATTCCGACGAGCATTGCCGCGGTTTGAACCCCGTGCGAGTCCGAACCGACCCCGAGATTGTAATCAGGATCAGGAAGTTCCAATTGCTCGAAAAACACGGCATCGAGTTCTTCCGAATAGTGCTGGCCAGTGTGAATCACCGAATACGGGACATCGTTTGTTTCACAGGCGCGGATGACCGGCGCGAGTTTGATTATCTCCGGTCGCGTTCCGAGGACGATTACGATTTCAGTGTCTGTCATCTCAAATCCCCACCTCGTGAACCCGATCAATCATGTTTGAAATCCGGTTCAGGATCAGTCCACAGAAAATCCCAAGCGTCCCGATAATCGTCACGAATCCGCTCACCAATACTTTCGCGGGATAAAACGTTCCGGTGGATTGGTAGATGAGGATCGCATCAAGACCGTAGAGTGCTCCAGCAACAGTCAGGAGCAATCCGGGAAGCCCGAAGAAGATTAACGGATGCTTGTCACGAACTAACTTGAGGATGAACGTCACGACGGTCAACCCGTGATGAAGGGGATTGTATGTTTGTCCGTCAATACCCTCGTATCGAACGTCGATAGAGGCCTCTTCAATAGTGAGATCCTGCCGCACAGCCGTGTCAATCATCTCACTTTCGACACCGATCCCATCGGTCTGCAATCGAAGCGAATCGATAGCGTCTGCAGAGAATGCACGAAACCCACTCTGAGTATCTGTGAGCTTTGTACCAGTCCGACCGGTTGTCAGTACATCCAATATTCTCTGGCCGAACCGTCTGTAAAGCGGTGTTTCATCGTCTGCATCCGTTTCGAGATAGCGACTACCGATGACGATATCAGCGTCACCATCGGTAACAGGTCCGATGACCTGGGGAATATCACTCGGCTTGTGCTGACCATCTCCATCGATGAGAACGAGATTTTCACACTCAGTCGACCGAGCAAATTCGAGAATCGTCTTTACTGCGCCCCCTTTACCACGATTAGTGTCGTGTTGGAGGACGGTCGCACCAGCCTGTTTCGCGATCTCGATAGTATCATCGGAACTCCCATCATCTACCACGACAATATGGTCGGCGTGTCGTTGTGCGGCGAGGATAGTACTTCCAATCCCCACTTCCTCATTATAGGCAGGGATACCGACAAGGAGATTTGTCTGTTCGTCCTCAGTCGATTGAATCTGGGCATCAGCGCTAGTCGTTTTCCGCCCTCGTTGCTCCCTAGTTTTCTGTTGCTGTTCCTCAGTCATATTAAGTCTCAACTTTTCAAACGACATCTCCCACTCCTTGATTATAGAATAAGACTAATGAATTAAATATCTGCTGGTGGAACCATTTCTTGTAACCTGATACTTCCACAAAACAATCACACCGACCCTATAACTAAGTACTTTCTGATTGATAATCGTGTATAAACTATAATTGGAGTTTTTTAGTTCTCGATAATCAAAATATCGGTGGAATTGCTCGTTAAAATTCTAAATATATATCAGTTCTTCCCACGCTCTTTAACACTCCACAGATAAATTTCGTTCGATTGTAAATCATGCAAATACTGTTTTAACTTTGTGTTTGATATTTATACCCTTAAAACCATTAATTGGCAATCAGAATATTTATATAAACAGATATATATAGACAAATTCAGTTTGATTTAGACTAACTATTACACCTCTTTCTACCAGTTGTTGGGATTGTGAATATCAGCGGGTCAGTACCGCTATTCGAATAAACGAGATTCCGAGTCTGAGATGATGTCGCATACGAATCGGGACTGATTTTCGTTGGAGACGACGGGAACAGTTGTGCCCCAACGGTAGTCCACGACTGCTGCGATACGACTGGACAGCTCGGTACCTTCCCACCATGCAACCACTCGTACACTGCAAGCTGTGAAACGTTGGCATCAGTCTGTTTAGGATAGTACTTGAACGCGAGTCTCGTCATATGCCCGTCACTGGTCCAACCATCAGCGTACGTTGTCGCGAACGTCGCCGTTTCGAACTCTGGTTGCGTCACCAGCGGTTGGGCAGACGTGGCTCGCAAGCCGCTAAACGCGAGAGGGGCACTCACTACTGAACAGAGGAGAACGACCACGATGAGTGCGGCCTGAATCGACCGCGAAGTCGAACGCCGAGTCAAGAGAATCACACCAACGCCGGCCAACACGGCAAATGGAACATGGATGAAGGTCTGGGCACGAATCGCGAGGTCCTGATACGGAACGGTCAGGCCACCGGTCAGTGCAAAACCGATTATCGACAGAGTTCCGAGAAGCAAGGCAAAGACTGTGGATCCATCGAGACCGGCACCGACAAGCCGCGGAATCCCGTGGATCGCGACGATACCTACGAGAGCGATGGGAAGGACGTACACGAACACTAATTTGTCCGTCGTTGCCGTTCCGGGGAAGATCGGCGTCACAGCGTTTGCGGTGATGAGACCGGCCCCACCCAGAAGCACCACCGACGGCAAGTCGCGCTGGATGCGGGGACTTGCCCTCGAAAGCCACACGGTAAGCAGGACGAGGACAATGACCCACGCGACGAACAAGCCCGGAGCCGAGGAGATTTGGCTCAACTCGTTGAGTTTGAACGTAGTGTAATAGACGCTAACGTAGGTCCAGAATCCGGCGACTACCAACATCATCAACAATCCGCGTTTGTCGACCGACGAGCGAAGAGAGAGCGCCAAGAGTGAAACGATGGCGAACCCCCCGACGATGGTGCTGAGATTGTGCGTGAGCGGAAGGAGGACGAGCACCAATCCCGTCACCACCATCCACGAGCGACTATTCGTTCGGAGCGTACGGGCGAACGCGACGATGCCCAGAATGATGAAGACGAGACCCAACCCTTCGCTCGTCACCGCCGTCGACCGGCCGAGGAAGATACCGTTCGTCGCCAGAACGACACCAGCCACGAACGCCGCGATGCGAACGTCAAACCGTGACCATCGGAGTCGGAAGCCGATCCGACGCGTGACGACGACGACGAAGAGACACGCCGTCGCGCCGATGCTCGCGGTGAGAAGTTGGGCGACGTACAGCGGTTCGATTCCCGTCAGCTGACTACAGATGGCGAGCAGGGTCGAAAAGGTGTACTCGTCCGGGTTGAGAAACGCAGTCGAAACGGGGAGGTACCCGTGTCGAACTGTCTCGCGGGCGAGTCTGGCGAATTTAAACCCATCCACATTAAATGCTAACGGGCTCCAGTACAGCGGAATCGTACGCATTGCGAGCGCGATGAGAACGACGGCCAGCGAGACGAGGCCTACCGAACGACGTCTTCTCATTGGACACCCCTCCCATCCGACGGGCGTCCCCGTTCGGTCGCCCCGACGGAATCTTTCACCAATTTTGCGGGTTGTCGCCGCGAGAACTGCACCGCGACGAGTCCCGCGCTCAGGAGCATGATGGCCAGACCGCCGAGAACACTACCGATAACGATTCCCGGTGTCAGCGTGGTTGAGATGCGAACCCCGTAGACGACGAGGTAGTTCAAGCGGTCAAGAACGAACAGCGCGCCCGTCCCGAACACCAGCGCACCGCCCACGGCGACGACACCGATGCGCAACGCATCCCCGACGACGAGTCGAAGCACGCGCGTCGGCCACGCACCTGTCGCTCGGTAGACACCGATCGCCCGTTGACGCGCGTGGACGGCTTGCGCGAAAACGGCGGTCGTGCTCCCGACGGTCATGAGACCCGCAAGGGAGACGAGGACAACGAGCAGCAGTTGTAGGTTTCCGAATGCCGTAGTCAACGCTCGACCGATGCCCGTTCCACCCGCTCCGCTGCCACCACCCGCATAAGCGGTAACGAGTCGGTCATCCCCGCTGACAGTGTACGATGTGGAAGCTATGGGTTGCCCGTCAGAGACGAGGGACAGCGAGTGTGAGCCGGGGGTCTGTTGCCCGAGGCGGACCGTCTTCACCACAGTGTCGCCGGGAGCAACCGAAACGGTCTGTCGTACATCCGCGCCGCCACCAGAGAGACGAAGGTCCCGGTCGAGGGTCCGGTTCCACGGGTTGAAGAGTTGAAGGCGAGCACTCGTCCGCGACAACAGACTCGGCGAGCTCGGTCGAACCCCGATGTCGGCGACGAGCGTCCGGAACGTCGACTGTGACACCCGCACCGTGCGCGTAATAGTCCGGTTTCCGGCGGTGACGCGGACAGTCGAGTTCCCGGCGGCCCCGAACGGAATCCCGACGCTGCCGTTCTCGTCGGTTCGAACCATCGTGTCCGAGCCGTTCCCTGAAGTTGAGACGCGAATAGAAGCGTTCTTTACGGGAGCTCCGGCCATCGTCGAAACCCGGACGTGGGGCGTGCTGTTCGGCGGTGCGGTCTCTGGAAGTCCACGGATTTGAATCGCGTTGGGGGAGACGACGGTTATCGAGCGCGTCTCGTTGCCGACGCGGAGGGTCGCGGTCCCCGGCTCCGGCGTGGGTAACTTGACAGTTACTGCGCGCTGTGAACCCGAATCCAGGCGAATGGAGACGGTTTTCGAGGCGTCACCGAGTGTGGCCGTCACGTTGTGCGTCACCGGCTCGTCCCTGAAGTTACGGAGCCGAATCGTCACCGGCAGGCGTTCATTCGATTCGACCTGCGGCGGTGCGGACACGTCGAGGCGTTCGACGGACGCGTCGGGGCGACCTTCGAGCCGTTTGGGCGTCCGAACGATGTGGACGGAGCCGTTCGATTTCGTCGACAGCTGTCGACCAACAGGAAGCGACACGAGGATCTGATCGTCGTACACTCCTGGTGCGGTATATGTGCCGACGATGCGGACTCGTGCGAGTCCGGTTTCAGTGCTACCACCCAGGGAGACATTGTCTCCAACATCAATTCCTGCGGTCCGAGCCAAATCAGCGCCGACGACGGCTTCGTTCGCGGACTGGGGCGGGCGACCGCGTTCGAGCGTCGCGTTCGAAACGGACGCGAACGACGAGTAGTTCACGCCGCGGGCGACGACCGGTTGACCGTCACGGACAGTAAAAAGAAGGATTTCCGCGCTCGCCGCGATTCCTTTTGCTCGAAGCGCATTGGCATACTGTTGTGGAACGTCACTTGCCACCGGATGTATCGCACCCGGTTCCGTGAGTGTCGTTCCCTGTGCACTCATGAGCGGCGTCATGACGCCGGCAATTGACCCCATGAGAAGGATGACGGTGACGAACACGGTCAGCGTCGCCATGCTCGGGGCGAGTGCACGCCAATCGAGCAGTTGCAACGTGAACAGCCGCCGAAGTCGGGATTGTGGAGCCTCTCGCGGTTGGTCCCGTTCCAGTTCGCCGGTAACGCGCGCAGGCGGTGGGCTGACGGTCGGCCACACGGCAGCGGCCCCTGCCATGAGTGCGACGAATAGCGTCCCAACGTACAGAGGAATCAACACCGTGAGAACCAATCGACTGACATGGACCGACAGCGATGTCGGGAGGCCGAGCGAGACGGCTGCATTAACGGCGATATTCGGGAGGATGATGCCGAGTGCGTAGCCTACACCGACGCCGATGGCAGTGAGCAGTCCGGCCCGCAGTGCGAACAGCGAGAGGACGGTGCGCGGCCGACAACCGGTCGAGCGGAGGACGCGAATCGACTGTCGCCGGTCGCGGACGGTCATCTTCATCACACTGTAGATGGTCACACCGACGAGTACCGTCCCCCCGACCGCGGTCAACGTCAGGACGGTGAGGAGCTGGCGCGTGCCGGTGACGAAGAACGCCAGCGCGGAGCGGAGCGTGACCCCACGGGATGGGATTCCAGCACCGTCCGCCGCACCACTCCCGGAACCTGCAGGTGTGATGACGTACGCGCCGGACGCGCCGAGTTTCCTTATCGTGTCCGGCTGGGCGACGTACCAGTCGGACGGAATCAGTTGCTCGCCAGACGTTCGCGGCGTGACGGCTACGGTGAGGGGACCTCGGTCACCTACGAGTCGCTGTTTACCCTTCGTCGTCCTCGTACCGCTCGTGACGCCCGACGGCGGTGGCGCAGGTATCGAGGCGTCGGAATCGGTTTTGAACGCGGACGCCTGTTGTTTCGAGATACCGGCGACGTAGCGCGTTTCACCGTTCGGCAGTTCCACCGTCGCCATCGGGACGACGAGCGCGTCCGTACCTGCTTCCTCCTGTGCACGAGCGACGGAATCGTAGTGGACGGCGGTCCCGTCCGTGCCGTACTCTGCGGCAATGCTCGTCGTTTGCGTGCTCACGGCGGCGACGACGATGGTCGTCCCCGTCAGGAAGCCGACCGTCACCGCGATGACGAGGATGGCGAGCTTGTCGCGGCGTGACCACCGCGTCAACAGCGCGCGTCGATACCCCACGGAATCACCTCATGGCGACGGCGCGCCTCGTTTGGCGGGGGCGGTTCCGTTGCCCGCGGTTACGTTGACCCAGAGATGCACTTCCCGATAGGCGTTGTTCGCAGTCGGGTTCTCGGGAACGCCGTCCTTGTACAATAGGTAGAGCACGCGAAGTCGCTCACCCGTCATGCGTGGCGTGATTTTATGGGTGGTTTGCCACGTCTCATTCTGCCCGAGCGTGGTCTGGAATCGTTGTAGCCGCTGCTGGTCGTTGACCACGGTCGAATTGTTCTTCATCGTTACGTTCTGTAACAACACGACGGCAGTGTAGCGCTCGCGGTCGTGTTCGTGATTCTCGATACCAACGACAACGGGCTTGCTCTCACCCTGGGTGAAGTTTGCCGGGTAGTTGTCGGCGACCAGTTTCCCATCGTCGTTCTTCGTCAACAGGTAGAACTCGCTAAACGATTCGCCCTGCTTCGGAACCGCAACGGCGTACGTCACACTCGCCGTGGCGAGAAGGATACTCAGGATCAAAACGACGTTCAACACGGCATCGGCCCGCGTATCGGGTTCGAACAGTTCGCCCCGTGCACGCCCGAACCAACTCCGGTAGGGGACGGAAAACCGCTCCTCTTCGGGAAGGTTGTTCCGCCGAACCGCCCCAACAGCGGTCATACACAACGTGAACGCGCTGAGGCTCAACAAAACGGGAACAAGTCGAATCCCCCACGGGGTGAAGTTGAGTATCAATCCGATGAGCGGGACGATTGCGATGCTCGTCCCGAACGACAGCGCCACTCGCTCGAGGCCATCGATTCCGGTACCCGGGCGTGGAAGCCGTGAGTCGTCGGCATCGGGCGACGATTCATCCGCTATCGATTCTGCCGGTGTGTCCTCCGGGAAGAGCGCTGCGATGAACGCATACCCCGGTGGGAAGAGGACGAATACGAGACCGACGGCAGGCCGGAGCGGTGTCGTATTGAGACCCGGTATCAGAACGACAGCGAGCGTGAGGAAAACGAAAAGACAGATCGCAGCCAAATCCGCGGGAAGAGAACGCACTTGCCGAGGGAGAAGAAGCTGGAGGTTGACGTCACGAGCCATTGGTTTCCCTATAATCCCCGCCATAATAAAAAATCCCCGATGGGGAAGGGATTTCCCGTTGCTAGGTCCAATCATCCGATAACCGCAGTGGAGGGAACCGTACTGGGGGAATTCGGAGAAATGTCAATCTATCTACTCACTACACTCTACTACAACGGCATGAACAACACGGGGGTGAGAATACTCACAACAGCCGAGCCAGCGAGCCATCCGTTGTATAGCGAACTACACCGATTCCACTACCAATTGCTGACACTCCGGAGCAGTCCCACCAGCGCGTACAAACCAGCTCAGGAGAACGTATTTCTGTTCGTATCGTTCGCAAAATCGTATCGAGAGGGTCGGCTTTACCCACTCGTCCACCGAAGAGTCCGTTTTCCGCCCGAGCCGGAGTATTCGAGATTTGCGGTCACGTCGGACTTCGTTGTTCCTTGCGGAACCTCGAAGATGAGGGTTCCCGATTTCGTTGCACCAGCCCCGACCGACCGGGTTGTGTAGAGGCTGCGAACGGCACCGGTAGAATCGGTCGGGTCGTATCGTCGGCCGCCGACCGTCACGTAAATCGACATCCCCGATGGAATGCTCTTACGGGAATTCGTGGGGTTTGCGACGGAAAAGTCCACGAAGAGGAACGTCTGGTCGGTCGTTTGCGTCGTCCCGCCGCTCTCGTACTCCGATTTGAATCGGAATTTCCGAACCGTCCCTTCGAGGTCGTTTCCGAACGTCGCCGTTTCGCCGAGCGTGAGATTCGCGTCCGTCTGCCCATCAGTCGTGCTCGTTGTGGTCGAATCGGACCGTTCGGTTGTCGTCGCCGTCTCTTTCTGGTCGGTCGTGGTAGCCGTCTCGGTCTGTTCACTCGTGGTCGTTGTATCCGTGTCTTCGGTCGTAGTAGCCGTCTCAGCGGCCTCTGTAGTGGTCGTTCCCTCTGTTGTCTGCGTCGTCTGTGACGTGGTGGTCGTTCCGGTACTGGAACTCGACTCGCTCGGAGAGTTCCCCGACGAAGAACACCCAGCCACGCTGATTCCGATGCCGGTACTGACCGTAGCGATGAAGTCTCTGCGTTTCACACAAGGGGGACCACCTCTTTGTTAATTACTCTATGCTAAAGAAAATTATAAAATCGAGCGTTCAAAAATACCGCGATGAAGATGAATCTCGGTGGAAAGAAGGCGAACGAGAAGTCGAGAATCAGCCGGAGCAGTGCCTCGTCGAGTCCCGGAATGAAATGACGGCAGTACGAGGACAAACAGACAAGCGCCGCGAGGTCGGCGGGAAAATGGCGGAGTGACTCCAAAAAGGGCGACAACGATCAATCTCGCTGTAAATTGCGTTCACCTGTGAATCTGATAAAGATCTCTCATGGACATATGTTTACACTCATACATTTGAAAAGCGCTGCCAGAATAGCGGACGGATTCTCGGATGTCGACCAACCGACCAAACTAGTCCGGGGAAAACCATTTTTTACTAACCGGTTGAGTGTCGGTTGGGGGAACCAAAATGAAGCAAACCAGACGACAAGTACTCAGAGCCATCGGCGTGAGCAGCATACCCATTCTCGGGGGGGTTTCGAGCGCACAGGACATGACCACCAGCCAAAACGGGAACGCGAGCCGCGTCCGAGTCATCCACGCGATTCCGGACGCTCCGGAAGTGGACGTCTACGTCGACGGAGATCGCGTCCTGCAGAACGTCGCGTTCAAGGACGTGAGCGACTATCTCGACCTCGACGCCGGAAAGTACACGATACAGGTCGCACCGGCGGGACAAGGCCAGGGAAGTGCGGTCATCGACGAACAGGTCACACTTGATGCGAACACCGATTACACGATCGCCGCTGGGGGGACACTCGACAGTCCGCAGGCGTTCGTGTTCGTCGACGAGAATCAGGAACCGTCCGGTGACCAGGCGCGCTTGCGAGCGGTCCACCTCTCGCCCGACGCACCGGCCGTCGATATCGCGGCGGACGGCGACGTCATCGTCGAAGGACTGGAGTTCGGCAACGCCAGCGATTACGTCGAGGTTCCCGCGGGGTCGTACACCATCGAGGTCCGACCCGCGGGGAAGAACGAGGCCGTCGCCACGTTCGACGTGACCCTCGAAAGCGGCACAGTGGTTTCGGCGTTCGCCGTCGGACTCCTGCAGACGAACGACAAGGCGCAAGCCTTCGACCTCCTGCCGACGGTAGACGCCCCGACCGAGATGATGACGACCACGACGACGACGATGTAGCGGTCGCGACGACCTGCGAAACGACACCGTATTTGTTTTCTGATAGTTCTCGATGAGAGAGTGACCACCTTCGACGCGGTGTCGAGTGGTCCGGCGGTCTCATCCCAGTAGGGCGGTAACGTTACAGCGCCTGCCAGTGTCGATGAAATAACCCGATGCCCAAGGACCTCGAACGCGACCTCGGTCTGGTATCGACGACGACCATCAGCATCGGCGCGATGGTCGGGAGCGGTATCTTCGTATTGCCCGGTCTCGCGGCGGCGAAGGCGGGACCGGCGGTCATACTGGCATACTTCTTGGCCGGGGTGGTCGTCCTCCCCGCGGCGATATCGAAGGCGGAGATGGCCACCGCCATGCCCGAGGCGGGGGGTACCTACCTGTACATCGACCGGGCAATGGGACCGCTTCCCGGAACTATCGCCGGAATCGGGGCGTGGTTTTCCCTGGTGTTCAAGAGCGCGTTCGCGCTGGTCGGCCTCGGCGCGTACCTCCTCTTGCTCGTGGAGATTCCACCCGGCCTCCTCACGGTCGTGGGACTGGGAATCGCTCTCCTACTTATTGCCGTGAACGTGGTGGGCGTCAAACAGACCGGCAGATTACAGGCGACCATCGTCAGCGTCGTGTTGCTCTCGCTCATCGGCTTCGTCGCCGACGGGAGCACGTACGTCGATGGAGACCTCTACCACCCCTTTTTCTCCCACGGCGGCGGGGGTCTTCTTGCGGCGACGGGGTTCGTGTTCGTCTCCTACGCGGGTGTCACTAAAATCGCGAGCGTGGCCGAGGAGGTCGAAAATCCGGGGCGCACTATCCCGCGCGCAATCCTCGGGTCGGTCGTCCTGATGATGTTCCTCTACACGCTCACGGTGTTCGTCATCGTCGGCGTCACACCGCCCGACTCGCTCCATCACAACTTGACGCCGATGGCCGCCGCCGCCGTCCAGTTCGCGGGTGAATCAGCTCGGCTCGCCGTCGCTGGCGTCGCCGTCCTCGCGCTCACGAGCATGGCGAACGCGGGCATCCTCTCGTCGTCCCGATACCCGCTCGCCATGAGTCGCGATTCGCTCGCGCCCAAACGCTTCAGCCGAATCAACGGCCGGTTCAAGACGCCAGTCGCCGCCATTGCGTTCACCGGCGTCGTCCTGCTCGTCCTCATCGCGTTCGTCCCGGTCAACGAGTTGGCGAAACTGGCCAGCGCGTTCCAAATCGTCGTCTTCGGCCTCATTAACGTCGCCCTCGTCGCGTTTCGAGAGAGTTCGTTGGACTGGTACGACCCGGAATTTGTCGCGCCAGGCTATCCGTGGGTGCAGTTGTTCGGCGTGGTCGGGACCGTCGTGTTGCTCACGCAGTTGGGACTGATTCCGCTGGCCGGTGCCGTCGGCATCTTCGTCGTGGGCGTCGGTTGGTACCGCCTCTACGGACGGGACAAGACGGACCGCGAGGGAGCCGCCCTCGACGCCCTTCGACGGTCGATGGGCCAGCAGACGCTCGACAGAACCGAGCAGGCGGTCGCCGACAGTCACGAGAACGTCCTCGTCGTCGTCGGAGAGGACACCGACCCGAACCGGATACGGGCGCTCGTTCGGATGGGCGCGTTCGTCGTCGCAAAGAACGACGGGACGCTTCGAGTCGCCAAGATAGAAGCGGTCCCCGAGCAGACGACGCTCTCGTCGATGGTCGAATCGTCGGAGACCGATACCGCGTTCGAAAACCGGGTCACCGAGTCGCTGCCGTCGATAGAAACGTCCGTCGTCGTCGACGAACTCGTGACGCACAATCCGAGACATGCGGTCGTCAACGTCGCCGACGAGATGGACGCGGACGTGGTGTTCGGCGAACTGGAGCCCGACTACCTACACGCAGAGTTACTCGGCACCGGCATCGACTGGTATATGAACCACGCCCCCTGTGACGTCGGATTCCTCCAAAACCGCGGCCTCGGGGACATCTCGACCGTGACGGTGCTCGTCGAACCCGGCATCTTCAACGCAGCGAAGGTGTCCGTGGCGACCGAAATCGCGACCCACAGCGATGCGACCCTTCGTTTCGTCACCGCAGTCGCGAACGACGCGTCGCCCGAACTGGTCGAGGCCACGGAGGACTTCTACCTAGAACTCGAAGACGTGTCAGAAGTTTCGACCGAATGGGAGTTGATACGCACCGACGACCGCGTCGGGACGTTGGTCGATGCCACGACGGACTCCGACCTCGTCGTCCTCGGCACGATTCCCCATTCGACCCTGTACACGCTGTTGTTCGGCCACTTCTCGACCGACATCAGTGACCGCATCGACGCCAGCGTCCTGTTGTTCCATCCGAACGAGTCAGAGGGACGGCCGTTCGTGCGGAAGCTCCTCGAACGGGTCGCCTTCGGGACGACTGAATCGTCATCGTGATTGCACCCACGAAACGGGGAAATTCGCACCGGCATCGGAACCGGAGGAGGGCCGCGACGTGCCGAGTCGAACCCCACTCGAACATTTTCCCGAACATATTTGCGGCGTTCCCCACCGATGGGAACGACGATTCAGTTACATGATAGGCCCCATCGAAGCCCCACTTGTATGAGGGTACAGCGCTCGACGCTCGGCAAACTGCTCGCAATCGTCTTCGTACTGAATCTCATGGTGATGGGTGCAGGTGCGTGGTATTCCTACGAACACGCCCCACCGATACCACAGAAGGTCGTCGGACCGGACGGGGAGACGGTCGTGACGAAGGCGCAAGTGCAGGAAGGAAAACGAGTCTTCCAGTCGGACGGCCTGATGAACCACGGGTCGATTCTCGGCAACGGTGCCTATTTTGGGTCAGATTACACCGCGAACGCGTTGTCGTTGAAGACGAAGTACATGAAGGAGTACTACGCGAAGGAAAAGTACGATAAACCGGTCAGCGCGCTCTCGCCGGAGCAACGGGCGGTCGTCAACGCGACGGTGAAGTCCGAACTCGAAGCGAGTCGGCCGAGCGACAGCGTGCAGTACTCGGCCGCGGAACTGTACGCCCACAAGCAAGTTCGGGAGTTGTACGTCGAGCGGTATCACGACGGCGACCTCGAACGCGGCGTTCCGAGCGGGATGATCGCCTCGGAGGAGGACGCACGGGACTTCGCCGACTTCGCGATGTGGACGGCGTGGATTTCTCACACCCAACGGCCGGGGAGCGACCACACGTACACGAACGACTGGCCGTACGAACCCGCCGCCGGAAACACGCCCCCGACGGCGTCGATGACGTGGAGTGTCATCGCGATGGTGCTGCTCGTCGCGGCGGCCGGAATCGGTGTGTGGCTCTACACGTCCATCGACCTTCCCGAACCCGAGACGAAGGGAATCACGGTGCCGTCACCGAAGGACGTCGTGGTCTTCCCGAGTCAGAAGACGGCCGCGCGGTTCGTTCCCATCGCCGCCCTCCTGTTCGTCGTACAGGTGTTACTCGGCGGGCTGTTGGCCCACTACTACATCGAGCGGGGCGGGTTCTTCGGCCTCGGGTCGCTCCTCGGCATTAATTTCGTCAAACTGCTCCCGTTCGCCATCGCGAAGACGTGGCATATCGACCTCGCGATTCTGTGGATAGCAACCCTCTGGCTCGGCGCGGGGCTATTCTTACCCCCGCTGCTGACCGGACAGGAGCG
>NZ_MEIH01000369.1:0-42173 GCF_001723155.1 Haladaptatus sp. W1 | reverse complement strand
GCGGTTTGCACACCGCAACGGAATTTCGTTTGTGATTCCCCAACGAGTATACGCTGAACTCGGGGGAGCACCTACTCGAAGTACACCAGGTCAGACACCGATCAACAGTGCGATCGACGCCGGGGTGGGACGGTCGCTGACGAACTCGATTATACAAACGGTGCTGTCGCAGCGTGATGGACAGCGTTCGGCGGTTCATTGCACAGGCGTCGAATCGAAGCGAGGACCAGATCGAGAAGGCAGACACAGCACTTGCAGGCGTTGCAATGCAGCTCCTCGATAGCAGTAACGCGGCGTCTGTCACCGTTGTCACGACAGACACCGATGCGGGCAAAGGTGTGGTGAGAGCAATTGAAGCTCAAGGATTTGAAGGACAAATTGAATTCAAAAACGGATTCGATTTGATCGAAGAGATCACATAATCGAGGAGCTTCACAACGCATCGAAAAACTAGAAACGTCTGCAGCCACGGCACAAGCCCATCGAGAGACGATTACTTGCAAGACGCAGTCCTGCAACGAGTGAGTCAATGAACTCGAAGACTACCACACCGAGGCGGTGAAAGAGCGTGCCTAGGATCGACAGAAACTCGGTGGTCTCGAAGAGACGACCGAGACCATGGAATCAGACATTGACGATCTCACCAAAGCAGAGGAGAAGAATAGTCGGGTCCGGGCGTCAGTCTCGCGTATAATCAATCTCGTGCGCGATTACGAGACCGAAGAGAGTGTTGACGACGACTCGCCGAACCTCGCCGCGGAAGCAACCAATGCAGGTCGCCAGCTCTTCGAGACAATTCAGCGTTCGGAACAGAATACAGAGCTCGTGAACTTCCGCGAGAAGCGCGCCGAGAGCCAACAGGTCGAAGACAAGTATCTCGATGTTCTCAAGCACGCGAAGAACGTCGCCAAGACGAACGACGTGATGGTCGCACGGTTAGGATATCGAGAGGTCGCGACCCACTACGGGTGTGCGTACAAGAACGATGGCTACCGTGTCATGGAGGAAATGGCTGAGCGCGTTCCTGGTGTGACCTACAAGGAATCCCGAACGCTATGTGTGGACGATGCAATGGGCGTCGGTGGTCACCACATCGAGATCACGTTTGCCCATCCCGACCTCGCTGGGTGGATGCGCGCCCACGAAGCGAACACGGAGGGAACTAACCACGAAGAGCAGGTTATAGCGTTGTAATCACGGGGATTCGAAGAACCCCCTCTCGAACCACACCACCACAAGAGATTCACACCGCACTGCCGGTGACACATGGTGGTAGTAATCGGTTGGTTACGGTGGAGTGCGTCTATTTCTGCGTCTATTTCTGCGAAATGGAGGGGGTCGCGTTCGCGATCCCCCTCTATTACAACGGTGTAATCAGCATCTAGTGCTTCGTAACTTCACCGCAGATCCTATAGAGCGAGTCTACAAACGCGGATGCTAATGATAGCACCAAAATCAGAAGAGATAGTCGGATGAAAGTCAAAACGACACCAATTCGTATACCCGAATGGAAGTAGTCGGTCCATTATATCAAACAGGAAATTCCTTCGAAGCGGTACCGAGTACCTTCAGTTGGTGAAAGCCCTCACCAACTGGTGTTGCTTTGAGTAAAACCACTGTTCAAACGCTCTCTCAACAAAAGGGGATAATTCTACTCTGATAACATTGGCCGTAGAGAGCTGCTACCCGGAAACAGCAGCGAGATAACAATGCCGAAGAAGAGTGACTAGGCTGTCAAATGGTGTTCTCTGTATCGTTGGACTCAACCGTCGCTCGCCGAGGAGAGTGGCATGAAGGTATTCACTGAACAACTGAACGATTCAATGAACCGAACTGAACTATCCCAGGATCAGGTGTTCGAGTTATTGAAGAACATGCGACGACGATATGCAGTTCACTATCTGCGACGAGAAAATCGCGCTGTCGATTTTTCCGATGTGACCGACCACGTTGCTGCCTGGGAATACAATACGTCGCCAACAGATCTCCTCAGTAAACAACGAAAACGGGTCTACATTTCGCTGTACCAGACCCACATTCCGGCACTTGCCGATGCTGGGATCATTGACTACAACCCAGAGACCGGGAAAATTCGGCCGACGAACCGTATACGAGTATTCGATGACTATCTAAACGTATTCACCAAACCGACGCTTCCCTGGGACCGTTATTATCTAGGGCTCGCACTGGGGAGCGGACTTCTATTCGTGAGTATCTGGATCCGATTCTATCCAGTGGCCATGCTATCCTGGTACGTAGTCATACTTGGCGTCATGGCTGCATACGGGATGGTGGCGGCGATTCACTATTGGTACACGCAGAGTACAATCCCAGAAACTCCACCAGAACTCCACGCTACCGACGGTTAGAAGCGATCACAAAAACAGCGGTTATTCTAAAGTTGAAGATAGAAATAAATCATGGATTAGAGCGACAGGCAAGTCGGTGGTGCTTGTAGCATCTCGAATGTCATCACCTTCTATGAGCCCATGTAGGGGGCCACTCTTTTTAGCCAGACGAGTGTCTGACGAATTTATTTATGGCCGGCAGCCGAGAGATCTCTCAATGAATCAGGATTTTCTCGATATGAATTCGGTCAGCATCGAATTCACAGCCGAGGAGCTCGAGCAAATCGATGACATCGCATTTGCTCACCATCGAGAGAACCGTGATGCGGCGATACGTGATCTTCTCGATCAGTGGTTGAAAACTCGTGATAAGTAATCCACGTACGTAGCTGGGAAGTCATGAACCGCCAAGCTCAATGATTTCGGCTGGTTCATAGGTAGAACACGTCTATTCGGTGACTGCCAGCGTCGTTCCTCAATATCGATCCTCGTAAATCAGGCTTTCATCGTCAGCGACCCACGCCGTACTGCAGCAGCGAGTGGCCCACGCTGTCAGTCCTAGGCACCCATGATGACGAAGCACTCGAAGGAATAACCTCAAGAAAATCTTCGAGTATCGTACTAGCACGGCAGCGAACGTCCTCGTTCCGTCGATCGTATTCGACAACTCCGTAATCAGCGAGCTTGGGAAGGTGAGTATGGACGAGTGAAAGGCGTATCTATTCAGCAGGTATGCTTCATCACCTTCTTCGGCGATGTGTGTAACTATCTCATCGAGATTCGCAACGTTACTATCCTTCCGCGAAAGCCATCGGATGTCGGAATCGACCTCTTCTGTGCTCTCGATATATAGGAGAGTCGTCAGAGGGAATATTTGTCGAATCAACCGAACGACGCCAAGCTGGACTCGGTATACCGTCCTAACTCGTCCTCAATATCCGATTCACGCCACCCCAACGGCGACAACACACTCGCTGCTGCACGAACCAACAACTCCCGATAAAACCCAACATCATACGCGTCTAACTCCTCACTCGCCAACAGCACCCGCTCTCGCGACTGCTTCGCATCGTCCACCACTATATACGACACACTCTGCCCGGGCGCACGCGCCAACCCCAGTTCAGCCGCCCGCTCTAGTGCTGCCACACTCCGCGTCGATTGTGTGTAGTCCTCCCGCTTCTTCGAAACCCGATTCGTGATCACCAACTCACTTGGATCAACCGCCCCACGCTCAAGTCGATCAACCCACGACCGCAATTCCTCACAAACCGCCTCCGGATCACGATACGCATCCACCGCTCGAATCAACGCTTTCTGCGCATCGTCAATATACGACGGCGTACTCCGTTGGCGACACTCGATGCCCCGATATTTGTACTCATCTTTGCCAGCGACCTTCCCGAAGTACTTCGTCAAGGCACCAGCATCCGAATCACGCAACGGCACGAACGCGATCCAGTCGTAGTGAGCTTCATACTCAAGCCGAATTGCCACCTCCTCGGAAATCTCCGAGACAAGCTCTGAAAGCGATGTCTGTTCTTCGCCTTCGATCGGCGTCACCCACACGCTATCGACGATGCCATGCACAATCCGCCACCCGTTCTCCTCGAGCACCGCTTTCGTTTCCAACAGAATCTCGCGAGCGTACGCATTGATCGCTTCGTGGCACTCGATCCGTCCGAACTTCGCGTTCGAAAAACCCTGATAGCCGAAACATGAGACCAATATCCACTTGATGGCACTCGATTGGCCCTCCAATTCCTCACGACGATCCTCATCCTTTGTCTCCCGTATCTCGGCTTTGATCGCATCTCGATCCTCGATCAACGGCTCAAGTACATCCGGCAGATAGCCACGCTCGTCGCAAATCGAATACCCGATACCCGGCACGTCTTCCCGACCGGCATGGCACTCACAGCGAATCTTTTCCGGACTCACATTCCGCGTGACGATGATATTCGGATACAGCGAGGAGAAATCGAGTTCGTGGACGTCCTCGTGCAGGCCGACGTCCGGTGCAAAGGTGAATCCACCTCGATCGGCGTCGTGCAGCTGGCGCATCGTTTTGAATTTCTCGTGCCGCCAGGAACGCCACGGAACAAGCACGTCCCGATCCCGTGCCTCCTGAATCTGAATCCCGGTGAGAATATTCCCGATCGACGACCACGCTAACTCCTGCAGTGGTTTACCCGACTGCTCAACGAGATACAGACAGCCATCAAGGTTGGTCTGATTCCACATGAACGTATTCGAGCCATCGATGATCACTCGTCCAGGAAGATTGTACCGTGCTGGTGAGTGTCCGACTTGGCCATAGCTTTCGTAGGTTGATTCACCCGCCAACTGCTGCCAACCTGGACGTCGTCCAAGCTGGAGCTCTACGTCGAGTCGATCGGCCTGCTGAAAGAGGACGGGAATGAGGTCGCTCGTATTCAGGAAGAGTACATCCGGATCAACCGACTCAACGCGAGCCGACAGTGTTGCTAACACATCTGCACCACTCCCAGTCACCGTCTCATCGTTGATTGTGAGTTCAGTAACTTGCTCACTCGCGAGTTCTGTCTCCGAGACGGCAATCTCCATCTGAGAGAGTTCGTGTTTCGGCAATTGATCAATCTCCTCTTCAAGACAATAGCGAAACTCCCGCGAGAAATCAACGTTGTAGCAGCGATACTCACCGGGAGAGCCCCACCTACTCACCATTCGCGCCACCGAGTTGACCGCCTTGAGATCGACCACATCCACTCGGAGTATTTGCTCGGGGTCGTGCCGAAAACTCACGCGTTCATCAACCACGGCAACCTCCACAACAGAAGGATGATCACGAAGTGCAGCACGCGCTGTGGAAAAATCGCCATCACCATGCACCGACACATAGATTGTCGGTGTATACGATTCATCGACTTCCCACTCCACCCCCGACTCAGTTACCGACCACCTGAGCACGTCGCCGTCGACGGAGTCGATTTTGTACACCATGACCTCATCCCTGCCCGTTCAAATCGTCATCGACGTGATCGAGTCGGTCTTCTAAATCATCGATCTGCAGTTGCTGTTCAAGTAACATCGAGATCAAAATGGGCGTCTCGGCGAACAATAGCTTGTGGACCGTGCTGGGATCGGTATGCAACTGAGCATACTCGAAGAGTCGATCAAAGACTGCTTGATCAGTTGGTCGAAGCGCTCGGCGATACTCGTCCCATCCCGTCGTGATTTGGCTGGTTTGGCTCATTACAGGTAAACACGACAACCGAGATACTCTTAGGCAAGCCAGGGTCGCTTCCGAATATTCCAATAGATGAAATGTCGATGGAAATCAGTGTGAGTACTGGTCGTGCTGGCCACCAACTATGAAGTAAGACTCAAGGTTCTGCTACCGTCAGTTTGGAGGGAATCAGTACGTCTCTCTCCAGAACGTTCTCTCTGAGATGAGTCTCGAACAGATCCCGGAGTACCGGTCGTCAGTGGCCCAGTTGAATCGTTTCCGATTGGATTTTCCGAAAACACAGTTGCCACCAACGCTCACTTGGAGAAAGGTAAGGAAAGCCGTTGGCAGGGCTCTCACAATTAGCCAAACCTTGAGCGTCGCATGATGGCGTCGGGAAATTGCCTTGACCAGTTGTGAGAGCGCAGTTAGAGCATCGGACGGAGGCATAAAACGCGTACCGGTAACACAAATGCTGATTGTAGATACCCACAGACGAAACCGACATATCAGTCAGCCTGCTCCGATACTTGCTCAATTTTGTAGTCAATAATCGGTGAGTCGAAGCTTCCCTTCGACCTCATAGAGGTGGCCCTTCATGTAGAGCCGTTCGATGATATCCTCGGCAGCAGGGCGCTCAAGATCCTCCTTGTCGTTGAGAATCGCATACGCTTGCTCGTACGTGAGCTCTCCCGCATCCGGAAGTGCGGTTGCGAGCGCGTCGAGCGCATCCTGCGCGAGTGGGGTGAGTGGCGACGTCCCATTCGGACCCATTGCTATCTCTGGATTTGAGAGCTGTACAGGTAAGTACACGGGATACCACCTGGTAGGATGGATACCCCACTTCTCACGGTCAACTCCGAACCGAGCGCATCTTCCAAGGCGAACACTCATGGGTTAGTATATTATACTAACCACACCACCGATTAATCCACATAACGGTCCTCGAGAACACACCAGAGAAAACGTACATAGGAGTAACCCGGAGAGAGCTTCCGTACTCTTCCCGAGCAATAGACGTAAACGGTATACCGATTGAGAAACGACTAGTGGGTATGAGTGACGCTGCGAAAAAGAATCTAGAAAATATGGGCCGAGAACTGCTCAAGCAGTCGCAGCACACGCCGCTCGAAGCCCGGATGAAAGCATTCCTCGCCGAGCATCAGGCACCTGATGATCTAAAGGAAGCGCGAGAGCGAGTAGCAGCAGGAAAACCCGTCTCTGACCTTGTTTCTGAAGACCGCGACGAACGATTCTAACCACAAATGCCGTCTTACTTTTTCGATACCTCTGCCCTCGTGAAGCGTTACTACGACGAACAGGGGACAGACGTGGTCGACACGATAGTCGAACCTGCCGAGAATAACATTCTCATCACCTCACTCGCAGTCATCGAAACGGTCTCTGCGTTTCGTCGAAAGCAGAATAGAGACTCAATCTCTCGCAAGGAGGTCGATTCACTCCTTGCAGCGTTTTTCGACGAAGCCCTCGCAGATTTCCAGATCGTTCCCCTGGACGAACAGCTGTTCGACTATGCGTTTGGACTCATTCTGGAAGACAATCTTCGAACATTCGACAGTCTTCAACTCTCAGCTGCACGTGCGCTAGCGACCAAGTAAAAGATCTCACGTTCGTTTGTGCGGACAAGAAGCTCGTTGATGTTGCACAATCAAAGGAGCTTCCAGCGATCAATCCTACGACAGATGATGCCCAGTGACCGCCGAAAACAGATAGCACGAGCGCTTGCTCGCGGTGGAATGGAAGGCGTCCATGTCCTGAGCCACGAAAGCGCGGCTGAAATCCTGACACCAAAACGACGCGATCTCATCGCATCCCTCGCTGAGAATGAGGTTGCGTCGGTTCGCCATGCAATCTACCGAATACAGCCGCTCGGCCGAGTGTATCGACCACCCAGACGGTTTCCAAACAAGTAGCAGTTCGAGTCCCCCACCGGCTACTCACCGGGAAGAGCCAGCGTCATGAGTGTCGTGACAGTGCGACTGACAGTTCCGAGCCGACGAGTCAGCATCTGGATACCGTCCCCCGTCATCTGTTAGGACGGGTGTGCCAGATAAGGAGAATTGATTCACCGGACAGACATCGACTTGATGAGCCAGAACGGTCTTTATTAGACTCAACGATTTAAGTGCTTATCACGAACGAGACAAACTCGAACGAGGCGACGGGGAAACTTGTCGTGGGAACATTCTTGACACTCGATGGAGTGATGCAGGCACCAGGAGGTCCGGACGAGGACCGTGACGGTGGCTTCGACCATGGCGGGTGGTCGATCAACTACTGGGATGGAAAGATGGGCGAGATCATGGACGGTCAGTCCGCAGAGACCGACGCGCTGCTGCTCGGCATTCCGGGTTCAACCCTTTCGTATCGTCTCCGCCGAGCAGAAGCCCATCTCGCCGGATTCTACGTAAAGAATATGCCTTTTACTCAACTCCCTTAATGAGAACAGAAACGCTGATTCTCGCTCGTCCATTTGGTGTGTACCAAACGAACCCGTAAGCCACAATGAGAACTACTATCTCTAAGCGGAAGTGAACGACCCCCCGGGGTGCCATCTCAATCTCTGTAAGAGTGTTATCCGTGGCCGAGATAATTCGAGATCGTCTCTGAATCGAGTCCACATTGTTTGCACACATAGATTCCTGGTGCTTCCCACACGAGTTCATGTTTCCCGGGTGCGCACGCATCCTTGGAGTTTGGAACGTCTGTTATGTCGGATTTAGGTCATCATCCGGTCCGAATTGTACCTGTGATTTGATAATGAGCATCGTCACCTCGGAAGTGAAGGTCAATCGGGATGAGCCTATCCTGTATGAGTTCCAGAAACGTGAACCGGCGCACTTCAAACCCGAGTAGATCGTCCCCACCGCCGCCAAATATATACCGCAGGATATCAATCCCTTCTTCCTCAATGGCGTTTTTTGTCGCTTGGTTTAGTCCCTCTCGAATGCGAGGATAAAATAAGAGCTCATTCTGTGTTACACTGGACGCTCGGTATGCGTTACGACAGTGTAACGCTCGTGGGTATCCACCCGAAATCGGGTTCTCCCAGAAGAAAAGGATGAATGAGTTCACCCCTCTCGATCTCAAAGGGCCTTCTCCGACTCACCAAAACATCCAATCGTACAGTGTGTCGAAACCTATCGCGGGGGTAAGTTCCATAGCGACATTCGCGTGTTTCACTCGAGAAATTCTATGTACAGCCTGCAATATCTCAAGTCGTTCGAACTATGTTGTCGCTAAGAGGTCCTCTTTTGGTTCATAGACCTCATCTTTTGTTTCAATTCCCTATTTCGTGTTCAGCTTTCGAGCGACTCCGTCGAACTCGTCACACCCCGTCGGTTATCGCCGTTAGACCCAACCCTGCTCGCGGAGATACCCTTCCAGCTCCGTGAACTCCACGTCGTGGTTCTCGCGGAGTCCCTCGATGTCGGCCTCGTAGCCGTGTTCGTTGAACCACTCGAACATGACGGCGTACTCGTCGCCCATCTGCTCGCGGAGGTCGTCGATTGGAACGTGTTGGACTTCGACTTCGCGACCGAGCACCGCCGAGAAGACTATCGCAGCGTTCTCCAGCGTGTGTTCGTCGCCCGCGAGTTCGAACGCTTCGCCCCGGTATCGGTCGGGCTGCTCGAACGCCCGTGTGACGAACGCGCCGATGTTCTCGGCGTCGATCATCTGGAGCGAAACGCCTTCGTCCAACGCCATCGCCAACGTTCCGTCCTCGATGGAATCGCGCATCCCCTCGAAGTTCTGCATGAAGAATACCGGGCGGACGATGGTCGCCGGGAGGTCGAGTTCCCGGATCCGCTCTTCGATCTCGTACTTAGAGTCGAAGTGCGAGATACCGGTCTCGCGCTCGGCCCCGCCGACGGAACTGAAGACGAAGTGTTCGACGCCGACGTCGGCGGCGACCTCCGCGATGTTCGTCCCCTCCTGTACTTCGTTGTCGTAGCCATGCTCCCAGAAGTTGGTCACGCCAAAGACGGCATCAACATCCTCCACGAGTGGTCGTAACGTGTCCTTTTCCCCTAAGTTTCCTTCCTCTACCGTGACTCCGCGGTCGGCCAACTGCTGGGCGGCATCGCTCCCTGGATTTCGCGTCAACCCATGCACGTCGAACTCCTTGTCGCTCGCGAGCAGGTGATCGACGACGGCACCGCCCTGCGTTCCCGTCGCGCCGACAACCAGTACGCTGGTCGGTGTCGATTGTGACATAGCAAAGCATGGACGACGCACGTTTCCTTAAGTGTGAGCCACGACGGTTTTCCGTCTCGGACTGCCTCGTCTACCCACGGGTCGGTCACTACGTTCGACGCTCGCTCACCCTTCGTGACGCCGCCGGATGAGCCCCGCTTCGACGCGGACGAACTGCTCGCTGTCCCTGTCGTATCGGTCGAGGTCGACGTCGTGGTTCGCCGCGGCTTCTTCGACGGTGTCGAGCGGGTCGGGGTCGCTCTTCTCCTACACCGGGCGCAGTTCGCGGAGGAAGATGTTCACCGTCACCGGCCCGACGCCGTAGAACGCGTCGATTCGAGGTTGGAGTCGCCTATGGAACCCGTAGCACGTCGACGTCCGTAAGTCTGTGAGCTGATGTAACGTTCGAGACGATTCAGCGTTCGGAACAGAATACCGAGCTCGACTTCCGCGAGAAGCGAGCAGAGAGTGGCTGGTAGTAGTGTCAAACAAGATATCGAGAAGCGAAACGAGTCGAACAACGACAGCAAGACGGCCCAAAATTAACTCAAACAATCCAAATTGAGATTAAACGAAATAAACGACGGGGAGTACTTAATGAACTGTAGACAGTATCGAACATACCTAGAGTACCACAATGACCCTAGAAACGACCACCTGGTTTGGCTCTGCCGTAGATGCTTCTGGCCCGAGGCTATCATCCCAATACGCATTAGTCGCATCCGAGACGATCGACCCCGAAGCATCGCGTCCGGAGATTGTTACCGGCGTTGTCGACGTGCTCATGGACGTGATTGAACCGACAGTCGGCCAGACCACGCTCTCGCTGTACGAATACGTGAATCCAGATGCGCTCGAAGACATCATCGAAGCAAGTGCGTCGAAAAAGAGTGACATTGAGGTGCGATTCACGATCGAGGACTATCTCGTCACGGTTCGGAGCGACTACACCATCCTCATCTACAAACCGATCGGGACACAACGCGATACTGGTAAAAACCCATGCCCGACTAGCTGATCAAGAAAAACGTTCCATACTTGGCGATGTAGTACGACGCTTTCTTCTCCCGAGACTGACGTCGCTATTCAGACCCGTAATCAGTGAGCCGGAGCTTCCCCTCAACCTCGTAGAGATGGCCTTTTCATGTAGAGTCGTTCGATGATATCCTCGGCAGCTAGTCGTCCAAGATCCTCTTCATCGTCCAAAATCGAATAGGCGTGCTCATAGGTGAGCTCGCGCTCTTCTGGGAGATTTCTCGCGAGCGCATCAAGCGCGTCTTGGGCGATTGGGGAGAGTGGCGACTTCCCATTTGGAACCATTCGTACGCTCCAATTCACCTACCGTACAGGTAAACCCTCGGTCAGAGTCTATTCGTGCCACTACGTAGTGTGGTGTAGAAGGGGAATAAGCAGCCGATGTGGGTATATGGGTTGGGGTGAGTACGAGAACCACATCGCCTGCTGGGTTACGCTGACTGCATGCAACGCTTGGTACCCGACGGATAAAGTCTTCAGCCAACCAGAGCGAAAGTGAAACTGAAAACACCGGAGGGGATTTGCGGCACCAACGCTTCTCACCAATAACGCTGAGTCGTAGGTACATCCGCTAGGGCGAATCTTCTTGGGTTAGTATGATATACTAACCACCAATGCCTAATAAAATCAAACGGTCCGGCGATGGCTTGGCTCTCCAGGTCACAAAGCCTGCTCGAGCCGCTGGGCTCGTTGAAGAGACTGATGACGAACCCACTCGTCTTGCGAACATTCGCGTGTTCGCTTTCGACGGTCTCCTTCTCGTCGTCGACATCGACCGCATCACCGACGAGAACATGGTCGAACTCGCGACATCAGCCGCGCTCGACACCGTCTCGATCCACCGCGTTACAAACGCTTCACTCCATATCGCAGGGAATGGCTATCAAGTCCAACTGCCGGGTGCTGCAGATGCAGGATTCAACGTCGGTGATCGAGCGCCCTGCACATCAGCGCCAAATCTGCTCGTGATTGCAACAGAGGGATCCAAACGAGTGGCAGCGGATATCGCGACGATTCGAAAAGAGCAGGTGTAAACAGTCCATCCCGCAAATACGAAGTTTCGACCGCCACTCGAAAGGATAGCTACGCAGACCCGTCGCGAAAGCGCTCAATCGGCACTGAGGAGACCTCATCATAATCGTCCCCCCACCAACAAGGAGCGTTGCGTCGAGATGAGTTGCGGTCGCAAGTGCGAACGAATCGCCAAGAGCGGGATTGTACTCGAGAATATAGTCGGAAGCATCCATCCATACCTGATCGACATTGACTGGTTCGATGCCAAGGTCGTCGAGCCACTCTATATATTCGTCAGCAGTCGGTCGGTCGTACTTCCGAGCGAGTGTATACCGAACTTCGGTGAGATTCACACAACTGGCGTATCCAGCAGTATTCTCGGCAGCAACAGCATTGAGATACTCTTCTACAGTTTTGCTTCCCGGTTCATCGTCAGCATGGGCGATCAACGGCTCGGCATCGAAAACAACGCGGTCAGGTATCATCACTCGTTCTCAGATGAAAACTGGGCTTCGCGCTCGTCTCGGTCTTGTTCGCGTTTCTTACGAAGAAGTTCTGTTGCCGGAGTGTCGGTCCTTGCATCACTTCGCGTAGCGAAGCCCCGCATTTCACTGGGTGAGCGGACGTGTTCAACGATGACAGTGCCATCGTCGGTCTCCCGGAACAGAACCTTTCCCGGGGCATCGATTCCGAGCTTGTCGCGGAACCGTTTGGGGATCGTAGCCTGTCCGTGTTTTGTCACGGCGACGACCTCCTTTTCAGAGTCGCTTAGTTGTTCTGATTTACTCATTATTCATAGGTAAGCCTTTCTCCTAGAGCAGACATCGATACGAGATCACTGGAAGACAAAGAAAATCGGCGAACTACTCGAAATACCTGTTACTCGTCTTCAATGCTGAGCAGATCCGCCAACTCATCTAAATCTCGAGATTCTACATCACCCAGCTGAGCCATACCTAGTTCAAGCAGTGGCACGAGGAAATCACGACTCTTCTCCAGGTCGATCCCACGCTTTCGGCCGAACCGATACTCCAAGTCTAACCACGTGCCATGGAGTTGTTCATACTGGTCGGGTCGAAGATAGACCATTTGACTCTCTCGTCGTCAGTTTCCGACGCTTATTCGCCTGTGCGTCTTTATCGCCTATACGCCTATTCGTTGTAGACGCCTGTTCATCATCACCGCCTATTTGACTATTCGCCTGTGCGTCTTCATTATCTGTCTGCCCATTCGTTCCAGACGCCTGTTCGTCTATCTGACTATCCGCCTGTTCATTAGTCTCATCGTCTGAGTTTCCCCACCGGCCAGACAACTCCTCGGCACGATTATCAGTCATTCAGCAGCCCTCCCTTCGAGATCCGCAGCAATGTCATCGAACACACCCTCCATATCACACTCTTCATCGTGTTCGAAAATCGTTCGACCGGCCATCTGGGCACGTTGGAGGACCACTCGCTTCCGGAGTTCGTAGACAGGAACGAGTTCCCCAAACACCGTATCAAACCACTCGATCATCTCATTACTAACCCCATCTTGGCGGACGTCATTAGCGACGACCCCAACGGGCTGAATACTAGCTTCGGGAAACAGCATTTCGAGCGAGTCGATTTGATCGCGTAGGAGTTCGACAGCTCGTTTACTCGTTCCCTTGGTTTCCGCCGGAATCAGCACACGCCCGGTAGCAAGAAGAGCGTTGTCAGTAAGTGCACCCAGTCCAGGGGACAATCGATGACGATGAAGTCATAGTCAGTGGAAAGATTGTCGAGGGCCATCCCTACCCGTCGTTCTCCACCTTGTGCATTCTGCAGATTCGTTTCGGTGTTCTTCGATGTGAGAGCCACATTACTGGGAATGACGTCAAACTCGGGGGCTTCTCGAACTAGTTCGTCAGTCCGAGAAATTTTGTCGAGGTCGAGAAGCACGTCATGGAGTGTGAGTCCATCAGCGTCGTACGCGTCAGGGATACCGACTGATTCGGTTGCATAGCCCTGCGGATCGAGGTCGACGAGGAGCACCTTGTTGCCTCGATTGGCAAGTGCGCCCGCTAAATTGACAGCAACAGTCGTTTTGCCGGTGCCACCCTTCTGGTTTGATACGCTGACACTATACGTCATGAATAGGCGTCTGTACGGAATTGATAAATAGGTGCGTCAGACGCCTATCCGAATATTCGACTATTCGAATTTGTGAATATGCGCATATTCAACCGAACAGACCGTCAGGGTTGGGAATGTGCAAGAGTTAGTATGATATACTAACAAACGGATGCGGTTCTTGGCTATGAGAAACGGAGCTTCGATACAAGCCACCACTTGGGCGTAGTGAAGCGTTCGCAGTGCCGTGAGGTGTCGAGGCGGTCCGTCCAGTGGGTGAACGTTTGCCCGTGATCCGCGTCGCCGAACTCGTGGTACTGCCACGCGTGAATGAGTTCGTTCCGAACGATCGAACTCGTCGGTGGAGACTGTGTACTGGTGGTCTGCGAGGTTCTCGTGGCTCTCGTTGGTGACCTCGATGAGTCTAGGGGCATCACGACGTCGAAAGAGAATTGGTCGGCCTGTGCGCGGTTCTGTGCTGTCTCGGTTCGTTCTGGCGAGACGTTACCGGGTGTTATGAGAACGACGGGAACTCAACTATGTCGAATCGAATGTTGGCAGACGGGACATTGCCGATCATCCCCATCAATCACACAATTCGTTGCATTTCCAGTCCATCCACATTCAGGACACTGAGCGATATCAGTAGACATCTCTGCTTAGGCTAAGCGCTCCTCCATCAATTACCTTGGTGTGAAGATACTACTAAGTAGCTACGCCTGCAAATAAGCCCTCCAATCTGTCCGGATTATCGAGGTGTGTCGGTATCACTAGGTGCGTTTAACAATCCTCTAGTCAACGGACGAATTCCCACTGTGCGTATTGCTGTGCCGTCTCGTTGATCAAGTATTAGGGCGGGTGACACCGTCGCGGTCTTCGGTAGCGGCCTATGGTCTTACTAGTGACTCGTGATTTAGGGAAAATCCAACCAAATATAAAATAATATGTGTATTGTTGTGTCTATCATTTTTAGTTTGTAGAAGACCAAAAATGATGTTTGATGGCACGACTACGCGTTGACTCCGAGCCCAGCGAAGTACCGCTTGAATGTGTCGGCTTCGATGGCGAACACACCATCCGAGTTGGACAGGTCAATGGACTTCCAAGCACCGTCTTCTAAGTATTGATACCTTCCACCAATGACGCCAACAGTCGCTTCGTGTTGCCCCCACGGGTTCCGAAGCACCATGTAACGTGTGCCGCTCCGATACATCCATCCGAGGACAGTGTAGGCATGGTTAGCAACGATTTTCGCAGAGCCGTAGTCGATTCTATCCGGCGCGGCGCTGGCAGATGGATACGTCCACGCGACCATCGGATTGAATGTCTTGCCACCACGGGAGTTGCCACGGACGATGTCCCAGAGTTGGTCGCCGCTGCGCGTCTTCGTTCCATAGTACTTCCGTCCCGACCCGGCTAGTTCCGCACAAGCTCGGACAGGATCTCCGCCAGCGATCGCTGGGATTTCGGGTTTGTCGTCGGTTGCGCCGGTCTTCCATATCGCGTATGCTTTCTCGTAGACTGCTGGCCAAACCTCACCGTCTTTCTGGTGATGTTCCGCGGAACGAGCGTAGATGAAGTTGTTCGATCCTTCACGGAGGGGGATTCGTTCACTCGCCACCGCATACTTCGACGAGTTTCCGTCGAAGAACCTGAAGAGCGATCTGTGGTCGCTAGTGTCGGCGTACACCGTGTGACGGAGCAGCGACGGTTTCGTCCACGCCACCGCCGAAAGCGCCGCGATGAAATAACAGTCACCCACTGCTCCTTGAACCGGGTCGAATTGTTCGGCACCCTGTTTGAATATTTCACCGGCGTCTATCCAGTCGATACCTGCTGGTTCCCAGCCAACATCGAGCGGCCGTTCAAGATCAGTCGGCTCCGGAGCGTCTGATTCCAGGAGAGTTGGGGCGGTCGTTCCGGACGTCAGGTCGGTAATGTCGACGTCCATGTCGGTCATGTTACCATCGTGTTTGTCGTCTACCCCACTTGACTCTGCGAAATCCGCGGTGCCTTTCACTTCAACACCACCATCCATGGCAACTGAGTCGTCTTTGTCTTTCTTTCCTGATCCGACGATGAGTGTTCGAACCTCTGATGGGAGAGTGGCGATAGATCCCGACACCGAGTCATCCCGATCTGTCGAAACTTCGACGTCCGGGGAGAGCTCGTCTTCCTCGTCATCAGTTTCAGATGCCCTTCGTTCGATGGTACCGTCTTCGGTGACGGTGATGTTGGGATATAGTGGTGAGTCGAATTTCGGGTCGAATAGTTCCTCGTAGGGCGTTCCAAGGTTTTCTTCGAGGAATTGTTCGACATCGTCGATTTCACTCCACTCTATTTTCTCGTCTTTGATGAGTTCAGCCAGTGCGTACGGGTTACCGACTCCGATTTTTTCCGCTTCTGCAATTATTTTTTTGTCGCTCATTTTTCTGCACCGCAGTAGAGATATAGGACATAATTAATAATAATATTATCTATTTGCTATTTAATCGTAGACAACACAATGGTTTTCGAACGGCCGGGAGAACTATATGGTATGGCAGAATTCAGACCTAAAATTTATTTGTTAATTTGAAAGTGCTTGAACAATCAACCGTTACGTATGTAAGAACACATTCGTGTGGAAGATACTCTCCGAGCGTGAAATCGTCTCACATTCACAATAGTCACGTCGACGTTCTTCCGGTGCTTACGCACTCACAATATTGATTGTGGTCAAATTTAACTCGTACCCGTTCGATGTTTGTACTTCGTGTTTTGCCGCCATCCGCGACCTGGTACTCACAGGAGGGTTGACATTGACCTCTTCCCGCGCCTAAAGTCGTCCCTAGAACGCGAAGCGTTCTGGTGTGTGAACGAGACGCAACGCGTCTCGTCAACGCGGGATCCCACCATGGGATTTCAGGCCGTCCGAGACGACCCTAAGATTTCAAGACGCATACGTCCCAAGCGTCTCCTGCTGGGTATCAGCATCGGCGTGGATGTCTTGCGGGACAGTCAAACGTCCCCCATCCTCAGCCGAGTTGTCGCCATCCATGTGTTCTCTTGAATGGCTCTCTCCGCTGAGGTAGCGGTCTGCGATAGTGAGCGCGGCGTTGACATCCGCTTGGTACTCCGAAACCCAACACTCCGAGTTGGAACACGTGAACGTCACTTAATCAGGGCGATACCCCCGTTCTCCGCAACAGTGGCACGTCTTCGAAGTGTACGCGGGATTCACCGTCTCCACATGAATCCCTTTCTCAGCCGCCTTGTAGCGAATCTGAGCGTGCATCTTCGCAAATCCCCATCCATGAAGACGGCGATTCATGAGCGTCTCGTTGCTGTGAAGTACGTCTCATGGAGTTGTCGGATTCGTTTGCCTTTATCGTTCCAAAGGTTGGGTGTAGTCGGGGTGCCGCGCTCGTCACGGTGACACACCGTTACTAAAGAGGCTTCCCCGATGTCTACCCCAATCCGCGCCTCCGCCGAACTGGATTCGTTTTGTTCCTCTACACCTCGCGTGGCGACGATGTGGAAGTACCAACCGCCGTCTCGGTCAAACAACCGGCACTCGCACATCGTCGCGTCTCCCGCGTACAACGCTTCGAGCCACTCTCGCTGTTCGGGATTCTGTTGCGCGGGAAGCCACCGAGTCCGAAACAGTCGTCTGTCTCGGTATCGTTCGTCCTCCGACGGGAATGCGTTGAGTGTCCCGTCGTCGGTCGCGTTCTCGACGGCCATGTGTTTGCAGTAGGCGGTGCGGTGGACGTGATGCGGACACGTGCAGGCCATCAGCTCAGCGGTTGGACTGTCGACTGTCTTGTTTTGAATATCTGGAATATCTGAGATGAGTTGGTCGCTCGGAACACCCGTGAGATAGTCGATTGTTCGTTCAGACTGCTCGTAGAGCCGCTGAAGATGGCGAACACGTTCTTTGGATCGGTCTGTCTGTTCTGTTTCAGGAGCGTCTTTCAAGGCTACTTCGGCGTTTTCCAACCCCCCGTTGCAAAGTGCGGATCTCCCAACGACCTTGCTGTTCGAGAAATTCGCGTATGATCGTCCAGAAGTCCGTCTCTGGCTCATAGTACACCCTTCGGCCCTCGCCTGGAAGCGAACGGCGATGAACTAGATGATGTTGTTCGAGCGTTTGCATAGCGTTGCTCACGGTGGACTTCGCATATCCCGAGTCTTCGGCCAAATCGTCGAGTGATCGAATTTCGCCTGAAAAATGTAATATTCCGTACAATCGGCCGTAAATCCGATTGAATCCGTATATTTCGCCTGTTCACGCCATCGCATCTGGAACTTCTGTCTTCGCTTCTTCGTACGCGTCTTCTATCATTGGAACAAGCTATGTTGCGATACAGAAATATACTATCGATACGACATTCACTATATGGTGGATTTTACAAACAATACGGCAGAGAAGACACAGCAAAAGGAAGGGAATATAATCATCTGCGGAGCAGGAATCGCTGGTCTCACGTTAGCATGGTGGATGGAACGAAACGGGTGGGATGTTCTTGTTATTGAAATCGCGCCAGAATTGCGTACCGGAGGGTATTTGATCGATTTCATGGGCGCTGGATATGATGTTGCAGAACGGATGGATCTGTTACATCAGATCAAGAAGGCGGAACAGCCAATTCCGGAAGTTGTTAACGTGAATGAAGATGGTGATCGAGTGTCAGAGATGGACTATGAGTTGTTCCGGGAAGTCGAGAATGGGCGTCTGTTGTCACTGATGCACGGGGACTTGGAGCAAAAACTATACGATGCGCTCTCTGACGAAGTCGAGATTCGCTACGATCTTACCATCGATGAAGTGGAACAAGATGATCAAGGGTTGGAGATTATACTTTCGGACGGAACACGTGAGAGAGCAGACCTACTTGTGGGGGCTGACGGTATTCATTCTCGTGTACGCGACTTAGTCTTCGGTGAGGAGAGTCGATATCTACGCTATATGGGATATCAGACGGCATCATTTATCTTTGAGGACGAGGAGGTCCGCAAGAAACTGGGGGGACAGTGTCAAATGCTGACCGTACCACGCCGTACAGTCGGGGTGTACCCGCTACAAAATGGGAAGCTTGCTACGTTTTTGGTGCATCAAACATCGGATGAAGAACGACCTGCGTCGCCTTGTGATACATTGAAACGACAATACGGGGACCTCGATTGGATTGTTTCCGGGATTCTCAAGCATTGTGATGAAGTGGACAGCATCTATTACGATCAGGTTGCTCAGATTGAGATCCCTCATTGGAGTCGAGGACGTGTGGCATTAGTGGGAGATGCGTGCGGAGCCCCTTCCTTATTGGCTGGACAGGGTGCGTCTTTAGCAATGGCGGGTGCCTATGTATTAGCTCAGAAACTTTGTGAAGAGGATCCAATTGAAGATTGTCTCTCTCAGTATGAAGAATATATGATGCCAGAAGTCCAGAAAAAGCAAGCCGACGGGCGAAGAACCGCAAAGTGGCTTTTTCCCTCAAGTCAGTGGTATATTACAGTCCGTAATCTCGGTCTCAAACTAGCTCGTATCCCTGGTGGATCTCGCCTTCTCAAGCCAGTTCTTGGATCAGGTACAGAAAGCATTGTGAAGAAGGTGTGATATTAACGAGAACAACAGGTGAACGGAGGTTAGTTCGGCAGTTCTTTGCGACCCTCCCGAACACACGATCAACAGGGAAAACCACCGAGGCCGTCGCAGTCTTCGGGTTCGGTATCATTGTCGTCCTCCAACGGGAAAGCCTCAAGCGAGCCGTCATCAGTTGCTTGTTCGACGGCGGCCATGTGTCTGCAGACAGCGTTTCGGTGGACGTGGTGCAGGCGAGTGCACGTTATCGCGTCTTCGGTCACGTCGTCGATGGAGATGGTGTACTATTGGGCTGCGGGGTTCTCGTGACTTTCATTAGTGATGCCGATAAGTCCAGGGGCATCGACATTGGAGAAGAAGTGTTCGGTCTATGCCGTCTCAAATTGTTCTATGTCGGTATATTTTATTTTTTAGTTAAATTATATAGTATTGAGAAGGTAACATGTCGTAGGTGAAAAGCCGTTGGTTTCTCTGACAGAGCGACCTCGAGCTAGTGATGTTGATTCCTACTGAACATTGACAAAGGACTTAACAAACGATACCACTTGATTCAGATATGGTAGAGATACTCTTTCTCATTGGACTTACTGTCGCAATTTTCGTGGGCTTCAATGTTGGTGGTTCGAATACGGGAGTTGCTTTCGGTCCCGCAGTTGGAAGCTATACGATCTCAAAGGTCGGGGCTGCATCTCTCATGAGCATCTGTGCTCTTATTGGCGGGTGGACAGTTGGTCGCAATGTCATCAATACAATGGGTGGTGAAATTGTTCCGAGTCGATTTTTCACTCTGGAAGCGAGTATTGCAATTCTCTTTTTTATTGGATTGGCGTTGTTCCTCTCAAATATCGTCGGTGTCCCTGCCTCGACTTCGATGACTGGTGTTGGCACGATTGCTGGACTCGGCCTTGCAACTGATGCACTGAACGTAGGAGTGATGTGGCGAATTGTTTCGTGGTGGCTCGTCTCCCCGGTGATTGCCTTTTGGGTGAGTGCCATTATTGGTCGATACTGGTACCCAATCCTTCTTGATTGGTTTGCAATCACGCAAAGCAAAGGTACATTGCTTCAGATTGATCGCTCGGGATGGATTGTCCGACCGACACTCGGCCCGAATACAACCATGCGAGAATTCATTGGTACTCTCTTGGTTATCATCGTCGGCTGTTATACAGCATTCTCGGCAGGTGCATCGAATATGGCGAACGCAATTGCTCCACTCGTCGGCAGCGGTGTCATTGAAATGAACTCTGGTATTTTGATTGCGGGGAGTGCTATTGCAGTCGGGGCATTTACCATTGCTCGACGAACTCTCGATACGATGGGAAATGAACTGACTGATATGCCTCTGCTTGCAGCATTGATCGTCGCACTCGTGAGTTCCACCCTCATCACTGTCCTTTCAGCACTCGGGATTCCGGCTAGCATCGTCATTGTTTCCACGATGAGTATTGTCGGTCTTGGGTGGGGCCGTGCCACACGCGTGAAAGAGTCTGTTCGCCGCTCTACAATGATCGAGGAGGGTCCACTGGGGGTCTCTGGTGGCGCACTTGCTGTAGATTCAACAGACACACCAACAATTGATAAAACCGAATCTGAAGAGATCCACCACTCATCGACTAGTGAACAGGAAAGCAGTCAACATCCAGATATTAATTCACTATATAAACCGTGGACTACTGCCCGTGTTATCGCCATGCAGAATATTGTTCCAGGATTTTCAACAGTCTCTGCGTATCTGTTATTCGAGTTCGTTCCTCTATTCGGTTAGTCTGGCTTCCGGATTTGGCAGCCAAATTTCCCTTGATTTCGAACGATGGGATTCGAACGGTACCGGTCGATAGAGGGGCGTGATTTGTAGAATTCTTTTCAGAGTTGAAAGTATAAGTTGGTGGGAAGCTCTGTCTCACATGCACGATTTTTAATCACCGGCTCGAACTCGAAAGATGCGACGCTCAAATCGTACCAGTATACGGCTCATCAACTTGCGGCGACCGTCGAAGCGTATGGTCAGCATCTCTACACCCGATACACATTCAAACTCTCGGGGCTCTCTGATGCTGAGCGCAACCTCGTAAAGAAAGCTATCGGGAAATGCGGATATAACTTCGACCGCGGTTGATCGCCGTCTGATGCGTTCTGGTCCCTTATCAAAATCTTCCAGCAGCATGAGGCGGTCGCTGATAGGAAGGAGTGTGTGACTGGGGATTATCTCACCACATACGATGGGCAGGTCTATTGGGTTGAATTGGAAAATGGGAACGACTTTGCGTGGAAAAAACGACAACGGAGGAGTAGAATGGCGTAGTCACATCGCTCGCAATAAGATAGTCACCAACCAGATAGAACTGAAAATACAGAGGTTAGTATGATCTGCTAACTTACTACAGGTCAAAATCTGAAGCAAGAGTGAGAGAACAGACGCTACAGAACACTGCAACTCGAGAAGGATCTTCCTCGTAACTATTCATTATCGCGAGAACCACGTAAACGAGAATCGGTCAGTGACTATCACCCTCTTCGATGCGAAATGGCCCAACACACCCACCACAACTATAATGCTTGGAGTTACGGACCGTCTTTGAACATCGATAGTTGGCAATCCGACCGCCGCAATCCTCGCAGATGAGCCACCACTTGCGTGCAGTGAAGCGTTTGCAGTGTTGCAAAGTATCGAGGGCGTCCGTCCAGCGGGTGAACGTTGGGCCGTGATCCGCCTTGCCGAACTCGTGGTACTGCCACGCGTGAATGAGTTCACGCTGAACGGTTTCGCTGAATTGCTCCCAGCCGTGGTGTTCGTAAGCCGTCCAGGTCAGCGCGATTGTGATTGCCTCTGTTGCAGGGTCGTACTTCGTGACGCCTCCCTGTCGTTGTGCCCGATGTGAGACCTCCCAGCCGATCGTTTCGACAGGTAGGTCAGGGAAATGCTCGGTGGCAACGTCGGCTGCGTGCTGTCGTGCTCGGTCGAGGAGGGCTGTCGGGGTCTCCGGTGTATCGTCGGTTGCAGCTTCCGCGCTTTCCGCAAGCGTTCGCTAGTCGGTGATCTCCGAGAACGTCAATTGGCGTGCCATGGATAAAAACAGCTGAAGCGGTGGTTCGTTCGGTAGTTCTGTCCGTCCCGTTCGTACGCACGGCCAGCACGGGAAACCACCGAGACCGTCACAGTCGCAGTTGTCTAGTTCGGCATCGTCGTCGTCCTCGAACGGGAATGCGTCGAGCGTCCCGTCGTCGGTTGCGTTCTCGACGGCGGCCATGTGTTTGCAGTAGGCGGTGCGGTGAACGTGATGTGGGCACGTGCACGCCTTCAGTTTGTGCGTCACGTCGTCGATAGAGACTGTCGACTGGTGGGCTGCGGGATTCTCGTGGCTCTCGTTGGTAGCTTTTATCTGGCCGACTTCAACATTGATACGTAGAACTATCAGAAATTAATATCCGAGGAATTCGTTGAGTGTACTAAATTCATCGGGAGAGAGGATGACTTCGGCGGTCAGCTCATCAATCCGATCAAAATCGTCGTCTAATGTGAGTATTGTTTCGGCTCCTTCCTCAATAGCAACTTGAGCATAGTATCCATCCCAGCCATTGATATTCATTTCACCGGCACACTCGAAGCCAGCCCGAATAGTGTCTTCAGCGAGTTCCTCGCACCAATAAATCCGCTTTGCGTCCATGAATCGTTGCATGAGCGCAGACGCCTTGTCGTTCGAGAAACCATAAACAGATGAGAGGATGTGATGAGCACCAATAAGAGATGCATACGGGACGATTGCCTGAATCTCTCCAGCAATTGCTTGTCGAACGTAGGTGAGCGCTACATCGCTAACTGGTGTCCCTGCATGTGCGAGTGCAGTTACTCCAACATCGAATAGGTATGGTTCATCACTCATCGCTCGTCTCTTCGCTATCTGCTTGCCGTCGAATAATGTCGACGTGGCGCTTCGCTTCGACATCTAGCTCATCATATTCGGATTGATCTCTGTCTGCTGCGGCATCTTCGATGATAGTTTCGAGATCAGTGATGATTTGATCGGGATTGTCCTCTGGTTCGATGACTGCCTTGCCGTCTTCTTCGTGGATTTCGACTTCGGTACCAGGTGTAATTCCGAGACGTCGGCGGACGTTTTGTGGGAGAACAATTCGTCCCTTTGAGTCTACTTTGCTCATGCTCCCACTTACGGTGGGAATCAATTTAATCATTTTGACTCCCATGGTGTTTTCACTATCCTCGTCGAGAGTCACTACCAACGAAACGGATGTCTGAGTCGGATTAGTTCGGCAGTTCTTTTCGTCCCGTTCGTACGCACGGCCAGCACGGGAAGCCACCGAGACCGTCACAGTCGCAGTCACAGTCTTCGGGTTCGGTATCATTGTCGTCCTCCGAAGGGAAGACCTCGACCGTTCTGTCGTCGGTTGCGGTTTCGACGGCAGCCATGTGCTTGCAGAAGGTGTTCCGATGGACGTGGTGCGGGCACATGCAGGCCATCAGTTCTTTCGTGACGTCATCGATGGCAACAGTGTACTGGTGGGCTGCGGGCTTGTCGTGGCTCTCGTTGCTGACGTCAACGAGTCCGGGGGCATCGACGTCGAAGGCGAATTGGTCGGCCTGTGCGCGTTGCTGTGCCGTCTCGTCAGTTTCAGGATTGGCGAGTAATTCGAGTCTTCAGAGCTCCACGTTTTACTCCGATTCAATGTCTGCGGAGACTGCGCTCCCTACGGACACCGTTGTGTCTGCACAGCGCGTCGTCGAAACAGGAAGCCTCGTCCGCAGCGAGGCCGTCAGGCCGAGCAGGGCGCGGGGTAGTTCACACGGTTGCCAGCTCGTTATCGCACGTGCTGTGACTTCCTTAATCCTGCGTCCCGATAACACAGTGGAAATTTCGGACAGGCGTAACTCGACTAAGCGGTTTAAAGCAAAATCTCACGACAGAAACCGCGATCAGTTGGGACCGAGATGATTCTTTAGAACAAACTCGTACAAACACATAGTCCCCCCAAAATCTCTGCCGAACCTCCACTCGTTTTAATTCTATTCAATTATTGTCGAGATCAATGTTCGAAGATATCAGATATCACCACTGTGGCGAGTGGTCTCGATTTGACCGCGATACACGTCAACGAGTCGCTTGGAGAGGTTCGATCGGTCAGCCAGCGCGTATCCCCGCTGTCCGAACATTTTCCGCAGGGTTCCTTCATCTATTTCGTCGCCAATTCCAATGCCGATGACAGCGACGTCGTGATGGCGACGGGCCTCTCGAACCTGTTCTTTCGCGTCCGTCACCGCGTCTTCGCGATTCGGCGTCGTCCCATTGAGCGGAATGTTCGGTTTCCCGTCTGTGATCACAATGAGTATCCGCTCCCGGCTGTTCTTGTTCTGGAGAAGATCACGGACGTCCTCAATTCCCGAGGCAGTCGGTGTATCGTCCATCTCGCTAATAGCATTCAAGTGATGCCACTGGAGCTCTTCGTTGGGGGCCGTTACAAGCGGTGTTTCAATCCGGTTCCCGTTCTCTCTATCGGTTCCGAATCCGCTGGCAACCATATTATCGCCGATTACGGAGGTGGCTCTGAAGAGTGCGCCCAGGGCGACCTTCGCCTCGAAAATATCCATACTCCTGCTCAGGTCGATCGCGACACCGACTGTTCGATCACTGGCATTGGATTGCTGCCGCTGACGAAACACATCCTGTTGGTACGGTGTACCAGCACGCTGGCGTACGGCCGCTCGGACGTCGAGACGCTCGCCACACCACCCTCTCCGCTCGACGGTGTGTGTTCCAAACGCAGAGAACGCCTCCTCAATCTCTCGGGTGAGTCCCCGTCTGTCGAGTTCAGTCCTGACGTCTGATGCGTTGCTCTGCGTCGATGCCCGCGCGTCACGAGTGGCTCTCCGCACTGTGATGTCGTTCTCTGCGAGTCGTTCAGTCCGCTGGATGTCCCGCCCCCAACCTGTGGTGTTCACGTCTGACTGTCCGTCTGAATGGTGACTACACCGGTACCATTCAGCAGCCGTGCCTTCGTTCGCCATGCTCGTCATCGCGTTTATCATCGCCGCGGTCTCCTGCTCTACGCCGTCGCCCGCCTCGAGTTTGTTTCCATCTGGAGAAGAGAAGTCTACTTCAGAGAGGTCGGAATGGTTCAGCGTCCCGAGGGCCTCTGGCGAAACCGTGCGGAGTGCGTCGACCTCAATACGTTTCGGTTGAACTGTTTCGGGGCAATGTCCGGCGGTAAGGTTCCGTTAGCAGTCAAGAAACCCTCCGCAGAGTGTCCCGCCGCGGTGAGTCGACGGTACAGCGCGGCTGCAGTCGCCTTGTATTGTTCCTCCTCGCTGGGACGATTAATGAGTCCAGGAGTGAACGTGCGGAGTAGCCAGCGCCACGCTCCGAGTATTCCGGACTTTTTGGCTGCCCACCTCAGGAGAGCAACTATTTGGAGCTTCTCAAGTAGCCGACGTATCGCGCCAAGAACGCTGCTGGTGAACAGGACGCTGACGGCGACAAGAGTTGAGGAAATGTCTCTCAGCGCGTCACCCAAAACTACACGCGCAGTTATCGGGTCGACTTCGCCACGGGGGACACTACGAACGCCGGAAGTGAAGTCGGCGGGAAACCTCGCCTCCTTCGCGTACTTGTCGGCAAACTTCGAGACGGCGACCCGTGACAGAAGTTCATCGGTCACGCGACGCGCTCGCTTCTGTCGTCGCGTCGCGTCGTGTTCGCATCTAGCTTCTACGAGGTGGCGGCGGGTTTGACCGAGGAACGCACGATCGTCGTTGTTTATCCCTGCGATTCCTTTTACGTGCCCAGCCAATGCGAGTTGATAGACACCCTCAACCAGCGCCGCTTCTCGGGGAAGCGTATCTAGCGGCGGACGTCGGTCGTCGTCGGCCATGATGGTGTCGGCTTTGAACGCGACAGTTTGTCGCAGTCCCTTGAACTCATTCGTCCGCTGCTCATCAACGTACACCTTTTCAACTAGACTCCGCACGACGCCGGCTACGTGGGGAGCGGTCGGATAGTCGCACACGAATTTCTCGAACTCGGAGCGTGCTCCGAGACGTATGCGCCAGGCCTGGTGACTGAGCGCGTCGACGACAAACAGGAGTTCGTCAGCCTCGCTTAGTTCCACGTCAGCGTCGATTTCGGTCGAAACGGCAACCGTGTCCTCATCGACGACGAACGAGCGGTCGGCGAACACCACGTCAAGGCGTTTGCCATCAGTGTGGACGCTTGAGAGCGTTTGGAGGAGATTTCGGAGCATGTCGTTTTCCCGTAACACCATTGTAATTGCCTCGAGTTCGTGTCTAAACAGGAGTTATGCGTACCCGTTCCCCTTCACTATTCTTCGCTCGTCGGCGAGCCAGGATTCGACTGCATCTTTTTCGACGGGAATCCCGGAGAGTCGGTCCTTCACTATTTGCATGGCCTGTTCCTGTGCGGCGCGATTATCGTCGTAAAACGGGCGGAGAACGGCGTCACGTGCTGCTTCGACCGCCGGATCGTCAAGACCCGCGTCGTGATACGCGAAGGCGGAACGCGCCCAAGAGAGAACCATCGCGGTGGGAACGCCGGCGTTTATCGCCAAACTGTTCTCGTCGCGGGCTTGCATGCGAATATCGTTCGCTGTCTTCACGATCTCGATGGCTAGCAGCCGCGATATAGGGGTTTGGTCAGAAACCAAATGTGCCTCTTTCTCGACATCGATCAGCCCGAGATAAGTGATCGAAAACTTGTTACCAAACCGCCGTCGCTCGGCCCTGTCGAGACGCTCTGTAACGTATTCCGGTCCTTCGTTGACCGTCGCGATCACGATTAGGTTCTGCGGGTCTCCCTGAACGGTTTCACCGCCTCGACTGTCGAGTTCCACGCATCCCCGGTCATCGAGGGCGCTGAACAGAACACCTTTGGCTTCGGGTCGGACCCGATTCACTTCGTCGAGCAGGAGAACAACCGGCCCCTCCCGACTCGCGAGCAACGCCCTGGTGAGCGGGCCGTCGTTCCACACCGTTTGATCATTGACAAGAGCTGGTGAACCGAGCAAATCGCCCTCATGAAGGCTGTACTTTCCCTGAATAGTAATGAGTGGGGCGTCCAAGCGCGAGGCCAAGTAGCGTGCGCAGTGTGTCTTACCGCATCCCGTCGGTCCACCGAGTAAGAACCGGGGAAGTTTCCCGGTTATCTTCCGCATGCGGATGTCCGCCTGCATGCGGTCGAGTTCGTCGTCGTTCTGGATGTACCTCGGAACGTCCGTCTGGTAGTACTCCTCGAAATCGTATTCTCTGTCCACAGGCATCCCCGTGATAACGTTGCGTTGCTCGTCCAACATGCTCTGTTAATACCGATTTCCTCTTCTCATCATAGATTCCATACGCTCGTAATTCGACACGGTGGTTCAATTGAATCGGCCTGATTTAAGTATTACCTATCTTTCCCAGGTCGCAGTCCCAGCTTGGAAAACATCCGTCTCAGCCACCTCTGAGCCGAATCGGGACGGAATTCGATGAGCTAATGCTCCAGTGCTATGACTTGGTCCCCTCAAATCAGATCTTATCACGTGGCGAACGCTGTGAAACCATTTGTACCGCCAATCTGTCGCTAAGCATGCTTTGAGATCTCCTAGTTACTTACTTCGTCTCCAGTTCGATCTTTCCTGCGTGAAGAGGGATATACTCAATCGAAAGTCATGCTCAATGCTAGTGGGGAGTGTCCTGACGAGTAGCAGAATGACGATTGACGATGATTCCCGCTGACACGACTCCAGGAAGAAGCTCAGATAAATGAGTTCTATGGAAAAGTCGCTCACAAAGTACCCTTCAGTCGTCGTCACTCGGTTGCGGACTCGGGGTTCCCTGACTCGCGCTACTCATCCAGCTATCAATGTGTTCGGCGACGTAATCCCGTCCACCCCAACCGAAGGCAACGCCGATGCCAATAGCGACAGCCGCGGCGAGACCCCACGAGAGGGCACGTGCGAACAGGTAGAGGATACTCACATCAATTCCCATCGTATCGAGACCGATGACGATGGCGGTGAAGTACAGGAACAATCGAGTCCCCGTGGCGGACCAATTGGTGTACGCGGGGTGTGTCGCCGCCCGAGTTCGCATAATTGCGTCGCCGATGAAGTCAGCCACGACGAATCCCAAGATGATGACCAGCAGGCCGGCAATCAGTGCCGGAAGGTACGATACTGCGGTGGCAACCCACGTCGAAAGCGTCGCAATCGCGAGCACGTTTGCTGCGGCGAGGATCGCCAGCGCGTAGACGAACCATGCGGCGAGTTTGCCGAACGCGCCCGATACTGCACGTTCCGTTCCACCAAACATCCGCCTGAGCGGCGTATCAAGCACCATTCGATCGAGTTCGATTCGATCCGCGATTCTGCGGACGACCGCCGCCACGGCACGACCAATAATCCAACCAATGAGTAGGATGATGAGCGCACCGACGAGACGCGGAAGCAATGGAATAAAGCCCGAGATAGGGTCTCGAAGCCATCCCGGAAGTCCACCGACTTGTAAGACCAGGCTAGTGAAGATGTCGTTGTGTGTCATTGTTTGTTTCCCTCCACGCAATCACGTGGTTCACCAAAGAGTTGGACTTCATCGGTCCAAATACGATCCAATTCTTTTCTGTACGACGACCAGAGGAGTAACTGGACGACCAAACTTCTATACCGAGTAAACAAGCGTGATATGGGTATCTAAACCCAATTTTAATTACACAATTAGATAGCCAAAAAACTGATTCAAGCGGGAGGAATAGAACAAATTGTCGGGCTTCACTCCATGGGTGTGATTGAAATGGTTAGCTCCCTCCCGACAACCGTGAGAAGCGTTCCTGTGCGCCCAATAGCTCCTCACGGTTTTTCGATACTGACATCCTCTATGCCGAGTGAAATCGCGGAGGAACTCGGGGTTATATTAGACGGTGCATGAGGTTGTGAATAGGCCTGCAGACGTTGGTGTGATTCGCAAAAAGAAGCACGACTGAAGAGTCAATCATGCAAACCCAAGAGGAGATACCCAAGAAGAGAAACAACGCTATCACGGGATACTACTAAAGTCGTTTCTCTCTACTGGTAATGGATTTATCTCTGGAAAGCGATACAGCACCTATATTGCTACAAATGTCGACATCCTTGAAAAACATAACACTGACCTGCTTGAGGGGCTCCGCGAAATTGTGTGTCCAAATACGACTGAGGACGAACCATGAGTACCCCGTGCCCGTGTATCGAGGCTATCAAAGAAACGCGGTGGTTCCAACCACTCGCGTTTATCGGGGCAACGGGATGGTTCCTCAGTAGGGTCGCCGATTTTAAATTGGTTGCATAAATCACGAACGCTCGAATATTTGGACTCAAGATTTGATCGTGTCCTATTCACGTCACTATTAGAAAGGACTCACATCCAGGGAGGACAAGATTCCTATGACACTCGCGGTTTGCAGATGGCCACTATCAGGGAGTTCCCACGTATTTGTGCCGTTCATAGAGATAAACGAATGGGAGCACGAGTGTAAGTGGGGGAGCAATCATCAGATAATACCAACCAGACGGAGTCCAGTCCGAGACGGCCGTCACATACTGCTTATCGAAATACACAATGAGTGGTGAGAGGAATGCCAAGATCCAGGCCAACAGTCCAAATGGAGCGACAGTCAATGAGGTGTAGACATCTGGTGGAAAAGCAGCACCGAGGAGAGCAATAATGGGGACCAATACTGCAAGTACAGCGATCAATATCCACCACTTGTCGCTGGGAGTGTGTTCAGACGTCGAAACAATTGTTTCGCTCATTATTCTAATGTACGTTTCGACTACTCATCAACTTATGCACTTTCACGAGTAGCAATCGAAGTCAACGTATCATCAGTGAGAGTATCCCAGTAGAAGTTTCGATAGAATTAGGCAATATCGAAGGTTAGAATCTATTTTACAGAAATAGCTTTCCGTATTCAAGACAGTAGAAGTAGTATGTCTACGCCAGATTCCACATCCGAGGAAACGACGATATTCCCGAACCAACGGTGGAATCTGGCGCTTGCAGCCATGTTCACCCTTCTGGGCGTCTACTTCATACTCTCTCCACAGATGGGTGCTGGATCATCTACGGCTGGTGTCCCACTCCTATTATTCGGTGTATTTGGATTCATCGTCTCCTTTATGAGATACGTCCGTCACTAGCTGATATTGAAACTAAACATGAATCGTCATGTAGCCAAGTACTACATGCTGGAAACCTTCATTAGTTCCGAAGCCACCTCTTAATCCATGGGAAAGTTAGTAGCCATAACGACTGATAACAAGGAGATAGAATGTCACGAAATAAGAGAAGGAGACAATGGTTTACAACTTCGTAACGAGGAAAAGGATCTTGTTGGATATATTCCCTACGATCGTCTCTGCTATGTAGAAACGACGTAAGTGAATCTCTGAGCAATTCCCGAAGGATAGTGCTGTGTTTGCCGGATATCTGCTCTACTCTCTATCCACCACCCCAACGTTGAGTCGATCCATGAGACAGGTTGGTATTTAACCTCTTATCGCGTATTTTTCCACATGAAATCCTCTCGGAGACAGTTCCTCGCTACCAGTGCCGCTGGTATTGGAGCAGTCTTCGCAGGGTATCTATCGAAGTCCCTCGGGTATCTGGCTACAAAAATGGAACACTCCATACTGATCACTCGATTCAAACCGACCGGATCACAGCCGCTTGGCCACGATACCGATATGATGCAGGCAACACCGCATGGAACGCCGATAGTCAGCCCTCACGACAACAGCCGCTTCATGCATGGCAATACAAACTCTGTTCGAACACGGTTACCGCTCCGGTTGTGGCTAACAACCGGATTTTCGTTGGTACTCCTAGTGGCCTTCTCGCTCTTCATGCTGTGACAGGGAAACGCCAGTGGCAATCGGATGAGGGGCCGATGAAGAGTCCACCAACAGTTGCGAACGGAACAGTGTATGTTGTGTCCACATCGCTTCAAGCATTTGATGCAGTAACGGGAAAACGCCAGTGGAAATTCGATCTCAAAACCGATTCTCCGATTGCGACATCGCCTGTCATCGTGACTGGGCTCGTCTACGCCGGAGGAACAGCCCAGACACCATTGTATGCGCTTGATGCCACGGACGGAACCCTCGTTTGGAAACATGACGTGACTTCTCCGCGCCCATCAGCACCTGCAGTCCTCGACGAACCCGTCTATGCCATTGATGGAAATCGACTGCTCGCGCTCGACGCAGCGACTGGTACTCGTCAATGGGACGCATTTGTTGATGAGGAAACGCAGTTCATTCCGACGGTTACTGACCGACGAGCATATGTTGGAGCTGCACACGGCATTGTTGGCTTTGACATCGCTCGACAGTCTCGTCTCTGGGAGACTACCGTCACAAGCACGCAGCTTGCGGTTGATGACTCATTGTTCTATGTTCCTGTTGAGAAGACGCTCTGGGCGTTTGAGAAGGACACAGGGTATCTCGCATGGAATCGTGACGTTCTCCCCGGTGACGCCTCTTCAGGAACGTTCACGACGTGTATCGGCGGTGGGGAGACGATCTTCTGTGGGAGTTCGCACGGGAATATTGTTGCACTGGATGTCGAATCAGCCGGGAAATCGAATGCTGTAAAATGGCGGTTCGATCTCTCGTCAGAAGATGGCGGTGGTGCAATCGTGGATCTTGCGGTGACAAAGAACGTGTTGTACGCAACGACAGTGAGAGGCGAGATCCACGCATTGGTCGTGTGAGACGACCTGCTATGAGACTCCGAGATTCATACGGTACTCTTGGTGCCTAAGTATTCTTGGAAGCTGTGTTCTCTCTTTATTTTTAGATCACCACAAAGCATTTAGCTACCCGTGAAGGATGGTAGCATGTAGCGAGGATGCTTTGACATCACCGGATCTGGCGCCATCACCTTGATCCATCCCTCGCTCCACTCCGTTCCTCCCGTTACTTCTGTCCGAAATAGAGTCACAATGAGCGAGATCGTTGGCTCATCGATGGGAAAGTGCGTCTTTTTGAAGTACCAACTCTCCTGGCTTCTCCCATGGGTTTTGGACTGCATGGAGGCGGCGTTTTGAGGACCAGTTGTGGTTAGAATGAGCTACTAACCAGAGCATCTCTACTCCAAAACAAAAGCGATGCTAACGGTTCAAGTAGAAAAGAACTGCTCATGAGGATCTTTCTCGCCTCTATTGCTTGTCGTGAGAACCATTTACAGGAAAATTGGTTAGTGACCATCTTCAGTCCTAACACTCAGTTTTCCGAGTTTGTAGAAAAGACGGTTTGGAAACTCGTCATGCCGTGGATCGAAATCGTGTGAGCCACGGGTCGAGCCTGGTAGCGAGAAGCGCACCGACGGCCGCACCCAGGATATCCGCCGCCCAGTCAAAGATCGAGAGGTCGCGGCCGACAAATCCTTGGATAATCTCAACCCCACCACCATAGAGGGAAGCAGCAACGATGCTAAGGACGACCGCTGTGACCCACCGGTCTTGTGGAACGAGAGCGAAGGTGACTGCTCCGGCGAGACAGCAATACGCGAATGTCTGTGCGTATTTGTCTCCCGATGGGCCCAAAAGGACCAAGCATGGCTTCCCCCGGCCCGCGTGGGGCGACAGACACTAAGAGGATGACGACAGCGATAACAACTGTTGGCAGCCAGCGAACCCGATAGCGCATACTCTATTTGTTATTAGGAGATGTGATATTTCTTGGTGATGAAATATGTACAGATGAGATTCTCGTGAAAAACACTGACCATACGCGATAATATCAAGAACTTGATATTATCGCCTACTAACTCGTTAGAGACCAAAAATCCGAGTAAGAGCAATAGAAGCGAACCGACGTGTTCGTCCACTTCGGCCACTCGCCGATGAAGAACACGGACAAGGTCATCTACGTCCCCCTGTTCTCCAACGTCGATGTGTTTCCCATCATGGAGCAGTCCTTGGAGGAACTCGAAGTCGGCGACGTCGGCCTCGTGACGACCGCCCAGCACATGAACCACTTCGAGAAGATGCGCGAGTGGTTGGAAGAGCGCGGGTTCGACGTTCACACCCGACGCGGCGACGACCGACTGACTCACGAGGGGCAGGTCTTGGGATGTAACTACGCTTCGGCGGACATCGACGCCGACCAAGTGCTCTACGTCGGCGGCGGGAAGTTCCACCCGCTCGGCTTGGCGATGGAACACCCCGACAAGACCGTCGTCATCGCCGACCCCGTGAACAACGTCGTCACCGTGGCGGACACCGAAAAGTTCCTCAAACAGCGCTACGGCGCGGTCCACCGCGCGATGGACGCCGAGAAATGGGGCGTCATCTTCTGCACCAAAATCGGGCAGGGCCGCTGGGACGTCGCACAGGACATCCTCGACGAAAACGAAAACGCCTACCTCATCACGATGGACGAGGTGACGCCCGACCGACTGCGAAACTTCGACATGGACGCCTTCGTCAACACCGGCTGTCCGCGCATCACCACCGACGACGGCCCGCGGTTCCACAAACCCATGCTCACGCCCGGCGAGTACGAAATCGCCGTCGGCAACGAGCCGCTCGACTCCCTCGAATTCGACACCTTCCACGGCACGTGGTAGGAAAATTTTTGTAGCTATCGTTTCCTTTCTCTATCATGTCCCTCGCTCGGATAGCCCTCTCTCCCGCAGACGAGTTCTCCTCGCCGGAGGGTCGGTCCTCGGTCTCGGTTCGGCTTCATTCGTCGCCAATACCATGCCCGCGCCGGTCGTGGACGCGCGGACGAAACACGTCGGAATCCCGTCCGTCCCGCCGCGAATCGAGATTCCCGCGAGTCACGTCCGAGTCGCAAAGGCACACGCACAGCGGATAACCGACGAGGCGAAAAAGGAGTGGAAACGGGCCGACAAATCCGCGTTGAAGGAGTTCGACCGGGACTATCTGAACGATTTACCGGACCAATCACGAGCCACGATAGACGACATTCAGGATGGTTCCGGAACGCCACAAACCCTCGAACGGTGCCAATGGGCGGCGAGCACCGCGGCCAAAACGCTCGGAACGGCACAGTATCTGAACGACGAGTATACGGAGGAAAATCCGAAACAGTCACAGACGAAACTCGAACGCGAAATCGACTCGTTTCGAACGAACATCGAGTACGAATGTGACGACCCGAACGACTTCCTCGTTCACGTCGGACGGGTCGAACGACACACACAGCAGGCCGCGTCCTTCCTCGACCTCGCTTCGCCGCCCGAAGACGCTATGGAGGCGGGAAAATCGCTCAGTGATATCGAATCGGCACGACGGGATTTTGACGACGGCAGACGCCTCTACGAGCGGTATCGTGGCGGTCTGAAGGATCCGAACCCGTTCGGAGACACACTCGCACGGAATCAAACGCATCTCGAACAGCAGGCGGAGGAACTTCGCTCGAAGGGGGACGACAATGCGGACGACGACCTGCCGAAAAGCCCGTATCGGCGACTGCGGGGTCGCATTTACACGCACGGATGGTTCTACGGCCGAAGTACCCTCTGGGACGCAAAGCGGTACCGGGAAGGCGGATACGAAGTGCTTTCGGCCACGACGACCGCCGACGCACTCCAGCACTTTCTCGCGTGGCGGGACGCGAAACGACGTGTCGATATTTCAAAAAATGCGGACGAAATCGGTTCGAAACGCGTCTTCCGAGCGAAGAAACTGGCGGTGTCCGAACTCCGCACCGCGCTATCGAAAACCGACGACGGGTCGTTCGCTCGCATCCTTCTCGATACAGCACACGGTCTCATCGATTCGGGCGACAGCACGGTCGATGACGAGGATTTCCCCCACGCCGAAGCCTACGGCCGGTATCTGCTCGGGTGGGCGTATTCGAAGCACGCTGCGAACACCGCCGAACGGCTCATTCGGCGGTAAATTCACGAGAGCCAGTCAACGCTTACGTTGGCTGGCTCTCGTTCGTTCCTCCGTCACTCACGAGAACCGCGAAAAAGCTCCGCTTTTTCTGGCATTCGCTCGTTTCACTCACGAAAACTCCGTCGGAACGAGTTCCGACGTGCTCCAGTTCGTTCCACTCACGAGAACTCCCCAACAACGTCAGCCATACACCCATCGCCGGGTTCGTGGTACGAGAAGTGGTCGGGGACGTAATCGACGTTGTGGTCCTCGTAGTTCGCGGGCGGCGTCCCCTCACAGCCCTCCTCGCCGACGGCGGCGTCGAATTCGCCGGTCGAGTACGCCCAGTTGAGCACGTTGTCGTCCGATTTCCAGAAATTGTCGAACTGTTCGACGACGTTGGCGATGGCGGGACCGTATTCGCCATCGACCGCCACGGCATCGTTGTCGGCGGCACCGCCGAGCAGGGTAGCCGACGCGACGTAATCGCGGTAGCCGAGCGAGTCCAACGCTTTGATGGTCGCCGGAACGACCCGCCCGCCGAGCGAGTGGCCGATGAGGCGCACGTCGGCACCGGTTCGGGCGCGGTAGTCGGTGATGAAGTTGGCCAGTTTCGCGCCGTTTCGCTCCGCGATGTCCGTCGCGGGCCACCACTGGTCGAGGCGGGTGTCCGAGTCGTAGCTGAACCCGATAATGGGGTGGGTGTAACCATTGTTCCGAAGCGATGTCTTGACCGTCTCGAAGTGGTCCGGAGCCTCGTCCGATGCGACCAACCATCCGTGGACCGAGATGACCACCTCGTCGGGAGTCGCGCTTCCGTGGCCGGGGATGTCTCCTACGGTGTCGTAATCCCACTTCGTGTGCCCGTCCGTTAACTCCTCCTCGTACAGCCAGTTGATGTTGAAGTGACCGCGCGTCGTCGCACGGGGGAAGTCCGCCGGGCCGGTGATGTCTCCGTCGTCGCCCTCGAACCCGGCGACGCTTCCAGTGAACCCGGCCAACCCGACCGCCGCGGTGGCGGTCCCTTTCAGCATCGTTCGACGGCTCATTCCGGTCCGATCGTTTGTATCGTTCGTGTCGCGTGGCATGAATACACATACCTAATCGGCGAATTTAATTCTATCGTAAATATTATTATATTTTATCGAGGAGAGGAGCTCACTTTCTCGGCTTCGCGTTCTCACCCGTCTACTGGTGTGATTCTGTATGTCTCGCCCTCGTACTCGATGACCCCCGTGTCGGTGGAGAACGGGCCGGTCTGTTCAGTGTCGAGACGAACCCTTTCGACGCCCGATTCGAACGACGCGAGGAGGTTGCGAAGCGCGGGGAGACGGACGGCCTCCTCGGGCAGCACGCGCCGCGGGTTCTCCGCATCCGACTCGTCGATGCGCGTGGCGACGAACGTTTCCCCGCCGTCTCCCTGCCGGACGCGTTTCTCGTCGCCGTTCCGCCCGACCACTTCGAGGTCGGCGGTCGGCGCGAGTTCGAGGTCGTCGCCGTTCAGTTCGAGCCGGGCGGCGACGCCGATTGCGTTCTCGTAGCCTCCCTTTTGGAACCACCCGTCGATACCGAAGGCGTAGGTGCCGCCGCCGAGTCCCACGAGCGCGATGTCGTCGGTTCCCTGTGAACGGGCGCTCGCGGCATCGAGGTCGGAGTTGTCGATGGTGAGAGTCCACGTGTGCGAATCGCCCGATTCGAGCATCATCGCGGGTTCGGGGACGATTTGGGGCGCGATGTGGAACCACTCGCCGTCCACGCGCTTCCATACTGACCACCCGTAGTAGTTCGTCGTGAACGTCGCACCCGTCTCGTTTCGGAGGGTGAACGAAACCGTCGCTTTCGGCAGGGTCGCGCTCGTTTTCGACGGTACCATCTGCAACGTCGTCCCGTCGTCGGCGTCCACGGAGCAGACGACCCGGGAATCGCCGAACGACGGACAGTGGTTTTCGGCCGGGATTTCGAGAGTCGGCAACGCGGGCGTTCCAGTGAGGGTGTTCGGCCGCTCGGTCGTCGTTCCGTTCGTCGCGTTCGACGCGCCGGGGTCCGACCCGCCGGGTGTCGATTCGGAGAGACATCCGGCGAGGAGGACGGACCCGACGCACGCGAGGGCACGTCGTCGGTTCATGGCATCACATCTCCCCCCTCTCAGTAAGTACTTTCAGGTGACTGAAACGGTCGTTTGACCCATCCTCGATTACTACCAGACATACACAAACCTTTTTGTATTCCCAGTAGGTATTGTGTGGTAGCCATGAGCGCCACTCGTCCCTCGACCATCGAAACCGCCATCGAACGATGCCGACCCGCGGACAAGACCCCCGTAACGCTCGACGCGGCCGCGCTTCCGTCCGGACGCAACGACCTGCGCGACCTCCAAGCCGAACTCGCCGCGAAGGAGTTCGTTCCCGCCGAAGTGACGGTGGATGCCTGCTTCGACGCCGACTGTTCGTTCGCCACGCAGGACGAAGCGGACCGCATCCGCGAGTACATTCGAACCGCTTCGTTCCTCGGCGCGGGAACCGTCACCGTCGAGTTCGACACCGTAGCAGACGAATCGAAGGTCCGTCCGTCCCTTGCCGCGCTGAAGGAGCGCGCCCGCCGCGAGGGCGTCACGCTCGAACTGGACGGCCCGCTGGCACTGTAACTCGACCCTCGAATTCCGAATCCTGCTTCTTACGTCACCCCGCCGCGTTCGCCCGACCATGGGGAAACGCGCGCTGGAACGACGCCTCTCCGCCGTCACCGAGTTCGAGGACCCGCGGGTCGAGTTGGAACAGTACCCGACACCGGCGGACCTCGCGGCCCACCTCGTCCACCTCGCCGACGTGCACGGCGACATCGCGGGCGAAACCGTCGTCGACCTCGGAACGGGCACCGGCATGCTCGCCATCGGCGCGGCGACGCGCTCGCCCGTCCGCGTCGTCGGACTCGACCGCGACCCGGCGGCGTTGCGCCAAGCGACGGAGAACGAACGTCGGGTGGAACCTGCCCGTTCCATCGACTGGATGCTCGGCGACGCGACTGACGCACCGCTGTGTCCCGACGACCCCGTGACCGTCCTGATGAACCCGCCGTTCGGGGCACAACGGGGCAACGAACACGCGGACAGGGAGTTTCTCGAAACGACCGCCGCCGTCGCCGACGTGTCCTACTCGATTCACAACGAGGGGAGCATGGCGTTCGTCGAGTCGTTCGCTGCCGACGCGGACGCCGCGGTGACGCACGCCTTCCGCGCCGAGCTACCGCTCTCGCGGCAGTTCGAGTTTCAACGAAACGAGCGGACGGTTCTCGACGCCGAGGTCTTCAGAATCGAGTGGCGATAGTTTCCGTATCGGTGACGCTAGTTTCGGTACTGTTCCTTCGCGGCGACTTGAACCCGCGTGTCGTTGATGGACGCCATGATGCGGCGTTTCTCGCGGGTGAACCGGATGCCGTCCACCGTGACCGTCGCGTTCCGCGTCGGCATCGGCGCGGTGCCGACGGTGGTGTTGTTCCGCGAGAGTCGAAGTGCGAACCGTCCCTTTTGCGCGACGATGGAGACGTTGTTCCCGGCGAGGACGGGACTCGCGCTCGCCGGTCCCGACGAGAAGGCGCGGTTCCACTGACCGTCCGGTGGGCGAAGCCACACCTGATACGCCGTCCCGCCGCCGGTGGCGCTCCAGCCGGTGCGCTTTATCCGCACCGCCTTCGACCAGCCGACGCCGCCGACCCTAACCGTCGCTCCGCCGGAGTACGCGAGTTGTCCCTTCGACACCTCCCGCGACCATATCTCCCGGTCCGGGTTGACGACGATGACGCCGCTCGTGTTCACTTGCGTCGTCTCGCCGCCGACCGACACGTCCACGACGGACACCTTGCGGTTCGGCACGTCCTCCGCGTACGTCACCGTGTATCCCCGCACCGACACGCCGGAGAGCGCGTTCTGTCCGCCGTGTTGAACCGACGTGAGGTTGATGGGCACGGCGACACCCGCCATGGCGATGAGCGGAATCAACAGCAGAACCGCCCCTACCTGTCGAGCCTTCGGGGAGAACGCGTTTCGGTCGGTCGTGCGGACGGCGAGCGCGACCAGCGTCGCCAGCGCGAGCACGAAGATGACGCCGAGGCCGCGAAAGAGGACGAACGTCTCCATCCCGCGGTACCACCACAACGCCCACAGCGACGACGAGACGAGGACGATGACGCCGCCCGCCCACGTCCTGAACGCGCTCGGTTGGACGTCACGCGTTCGGAGGAGGTAGACGCCCGCGACCGCGCCGAGGAAAAAGCCCAACGTGTGGCCCTGCACGGCGATGCCGAACCACCACGGGCGCGAGAAGTGCGTCGTCGCTTCGCCGATGGTTTGGGGACTCCGAAACGCCACGTACAGCGTCTGAATCACGTCTTGAGCGGAGAGAGCGACGACTGTCCCGAGCGGATAGCGGACGAGGGCGAACCCGGCGAAGGCGAAGAAGACGCCGGAAAACCCGATGACCGGTCCCCACGAAAACAGGCCCGTACAGAGCGCGATGACGACGACGCCGAGGGGAAACAACACGAACGCCCTCACCCACGGGTTCGTTCGCCACGAGGAAAACGAGGTTTCGCCCCGCTCCAGGGGGTAGTGTCCGAAGTAGTACTCCGCCAACGGCGCGACGGCGAGCGTGCTGGTCATGTTGCCGAGGAGGTGGCTGGGGCCGACGTGCGAGAACGGCCCGGCGAGCATGCCGAGCGGGTAAAGGTACGACCACGACGCGAACGCCACCGTTACGGGGTTGTACCAGTGGTTCCAGCCGTCCTGTACGAACAGGTAGACTCCGACGACGCCGGTGACGCAGACGAGCGTTCCCCACGGGACGCCGAACAACAACCGCCTCCGGAGGACCGTTCCCCACCGTCCACGCGGACGGTCCAATCCCCAGACGATGAGCGCGGATACCAACAGGCCGAGCGACATACCGAGTTGCATCGGCCACCCGTCGAGCGGCGACACCATACCCGGAGTGTGTGACCCCGATACCATAAAACGAACACGTCTCGATTTACCGACCCTCGCGTCGAAGACCCGGAGAAAACGTTAGGTGGATTCGTGTGAACGAATAGGCATGACAGCCACGCCGACGGAAGGCGAGACGAGGACCTTCTCGCGGACGTTCACGGCCGCGGACGTCGCTTCGTTCGCCGACCTCTCGGGCGACCGCGGGAGCCACCACGTCGAGGAGGAAGAACCGATGGTACACGGCCTGTTGACGGCGACACTCCCCACGAAAATCGGCGGCGACATGGATTTCGTAGCCCGGACGATGAGCTTCGAATTCCGCCGCCCGGTGTACGTCGGCGAGGAGATAACGTGTGAAACCACGGTCGAGAGCGTCACCACGCGCCCCGAGCGTCACGAGATGGTGGTCTCGTTTTCCTGTACGAACGAGTCGGATGCGGTCGTCCTCGCCGGTGATATCGACGGTGTGATATTTCGGGAGTCGGCCGACGATTAGAAATCGGGCAGGTCGTCGGGCGCGTCGAACTCCGCTTCCCAGTCCACGTAGTCCGCTTCGAGTACGTCACAGACCACCTGTCCGAGTTCGGTTAGGGAGGCGTTGATGGACGAGACGGCGTTCCACGAGTCGATGTCCGGGTGGATATCCCTGACCTTCCAGTCCTCGGGGATGCCCGGCGCGTGGTAGCCCACGCGGTCCGCGAAGTCGTCCCAGAAGAAGTCGAACTCGGCGAACAGGTCCAGATCGACCGCGGTTTCGAACTCGCGTTCGTCCAACTCCGTGTCCTCGGCCCACCGGTCGAACGACTCCTCCCACGCGCCCTCGTGGAGGAACGCTTCCAGTTCGTCGCGGTGGTAGTCGTTCTCCGCCGCCACCGACACGTCGTCGTACTCCTGCACATCCGCCTCCGGACGAAGCGTCGGCAGGTCCGGGGTTGGCACGTCGAGTCCCATAGCCCCGGATAGAACGGGATGTCGGATAAGCGTTCCTTCGACCGTCGAGGGCCGGACGCCGCCACCGCCGCGTTAGGCGAGGATTTCGACACGACGGATTCGCCAGAAACGGGAGTTACCGGCCTCGAAAACCGCCATTATGCGGATGGACGGTGTGGGCGCTTTATCCTCGTGGTAGCCGACGATGCCACTGGAATGAGGGAAACAACACGCACACTCGGAGTCGGATTGGTCGCACTGTTGGTCACACTCAGCGTCGGCTTCGCCGGCATGGGGGCGATGGCCGAAGGAAATCAGAGCGGTGACGCACAGGTCCGCATCGCGCACATGTCGCCCGATGCGCCGCCGGTTGACGTCCTCGTAGACAACGAGACGGTAGTCTCCAACCTGTCCTACGGGAACGTCACCGACTATACCAACCTGTCGGCAGGGGAACACAACGTCACGATTACGGCCGCTGACGACCCGAGCACGGTCGTCTTCTCGGACAACGTGACGTTCGACGCCGACACGAACTACACCGTCGCGGCGACCGGCCTGATTTCCGGAAGCGGCGACACCGCCTTCGAACCGGTCGTCTACGAGGACAACTTCACCGCGCCCGACCAGGGCAACGCCTCGGTGCGCCTCGTTCACGTCTCGCCCGACGCGGGACCGGTGGACGTGACGGTCGCGGAGACCAACACCACGCTGTTCGATAACGTCTCGTTCCGCAACGCGACCGCGTACAAGCAGGTCCCGGCGGGCGACTACACGCTCGAAGTTCGCCCCGCGACGGCGAACGATTCCGGCGAGGTGCTGAAGACGTTCAACGTGTCGCTCTCCGACCGCACCGTCTACTCGGCGTTCGC
>NZ_MEIH01000368.1:0-8031 GCF_001723155.1 Haladaptatus sp. W1 | reverse complement strand
CCCGTCGTGAATAGCCGTGTGTCAGTCGGTCGTTTCTCATACCACGAGAGATACGCCGAGGAACTCAATAAACGGTGGCCATCGTTCGCACGAGAAGGAACCGAACGTCGCGGAGATACTGAACGTCACGACGACACGCGGTTTCCGACGGTGTTTTTCTCACGATGAAGCCTTCTCCACCTTCATCGTCGGTTTCCCTCGTTCGGCATCGTTTCTGACCGTATTTTGACAGATGGTCGATACTATTGAGATACTGGAACACAGTTGGTCATATATGGCGTCCGAAAATATCGGGTTACCCGCGTCGGTTTCGATGGCGGTCGGTGGGATGGTTGGCGGCGGTATTTTCGCCGTTCTCGGCGTCGTGGCGTCGGCCGCGGGCACGCTCGCGTGGCTCGCGTTCATCGTCGCGGGGGTTATCGCGCTGGCCGCGGGCTACTCGTTCGTTCGACTCGGGAAACTCTCGAAGGAAGACGACGACGGTCCGCTGACCCGGTATGGACATCATCGCCTGTCCGAGTCGAGACTCGACGGAATCGAACCGCGGTGCGCCCAACCCGCGCGGAACGCCGCGCGCTTCGAAGTATATCGACCCGCCGATGGAGTCGCCCTTCTCTTGATAGTCGTCTATCAGCTCGCGCATCTCGGCGGCGGCGTCGGGGTCGGCGCATCGGACTTCGTTCTCCTCGCTGTGTTCGAGTATCTGCTCGAAACTCACGTCGTCGGCGCGCACGTCGCCGATTTGGTTGACGTGGGCTTTCAGTTCGATGCCGACGGACGAGAGTATCTTCTTGGCGATGGCTCCCGCCGCGACCCAGTTCACCGTCTCGCGCGCGGACGACCGACCGCCGCCGCCCCAGTTTCGCGTCCCGAACTTCGCCGAGTAGGTGAAATCCCCGTGGCTCGGCCGCGGCGCGGTGATGAACGGTTCGTACTTTCCCGAGCGGGCGTCCTTGTTCTGGATGACCATTCCGATGGGCGTTCCCGTGGTGTAACCGTCCTGAATCCCGCTGTTGATGGTCACGGCGTCGGGTTCGTCTCGACTGGTTGATATCATCGACTGACCGGGTTTCCGTCGGTCCAAGTCGGCCTGTACGTCGTCGGTCGTGAGTTCCAGCCCCGCCGGGCAGCCGCTCACCGTGACGCCCATGGATTCCCCGTGGCTCTCGCCGTAGGTCGTCACCTGAAAGAGGCGTCCGAATCGGTTTCCGTTCATTACCCGTTCCTCTGGCACCCTACCATTTAGAGGTTACAGGCCGCGGAACGTTTCGCCACGACGGCCGAAAGAAAATTTATAGCCGGAACGCGAAGACGGAGGCGATGAATCGGCGTCGATTCACCGCCCTGCTCGGTCTCGCAGGAAGTTTCGCGGGTTGTGTCAGTCGCCTTCCAGTCGATAACGGTGCCGACGCCGCGAAACCGGTGAGCCTCCGCGTTCGCAATTTCTTCGACGAGCGGCGGGTCGTCACGGTGACTATCGACGGAAATCGAACGGGCGACCACTACAAGTCCGACTTTTACCTCTTTCCCGGATGGATAGCGAATCGTCGAAACATCCTCGAAGCGGACACCTACGAGGTGAACGTCCAACTCGACAACGGCATGTGGCGCACCGTGGACTGGCGGATGGAAGGCTGTGACACGAACGTCATTTTGATAGACGTCGGACCGGACGGAATCGGCGTCACCGCGACGTGCCAGAAGGACTGACCCTCAGCGCTGTACGCCCGCGCCGAGGTCGTAGAGGACGTCGAAGAAGTCGGGGAACGACACGTCAACGTGCTCCGCGTCGGCGACCATCGTCGTCCCGTCGGCGGTAAGTCCGGCGACCGCGAGTGCCATGACAATTCGGTGATCGCCGTGCCCGTCCACTACCGAGCCAACGAGGTTCGATTCGTCGCCGTAAATCGTGAGCGCGTCGTCTTCCTCTTCGACGCTCGCTCCGAGGTTCGAGAGCTCTTTCGCCATCACGGCCACGCGGTCGGTCTCCTTGTAGCGGACGTGTTCGCAGTTTTCGATTCGCGTTTCGCCGTCGGCGATGGCGCCGAGCGCGGCGATGGTCGGAAGGAGGTCGGGCGTGTCGCCGACGTCGACCGTGACGCCCGAGAGCGATGACCGCCGAACCGTGAGCACGCCGTCGTTGCGGTTCCACTCGACGTCCGCGCCCATCCGGTCCAGTACGTCCACGATGAACGTATCGCCCTGTGCGCTCGGATACGCGCCCTCGATTCGGACGCGCTCGTCGTCATCGGCGGCGACCGCGCCCGCCGCGAGGAGGTAGGAGATGGAGGAGAAATCGCCGGGGACGTGATACTCGCCGTCGCTCGGTTCGTAGAACTGACCGCCATCGACGTGGTAGCCGCCGTCGCGTTTCTCGGCAGTGACGCCGAAGTCGTCCAGCAACTCCAGCGTGATGTCCACGTAGGGGGCTGACTTGAGTTCCGTTTCGAGGTCGATGGTCACGCCCTCGTCGGTCAGCGCGCCCGCCATCAACAGCGCGGAAACGTACTGGGACGACACGTCGCCCGGAATCGACACCGTTCCGCCCGAAATCGGACCCTTCAGGACGAGCGGCGCTTTCCCGTTGCCGCGGGTGCTTTCGCCGCGTCCGCCGAGTTGGTCGATGGCGGAGAGCATCGGTCCTTGCGGCCGCGAGCGGAGCGACGCATCTCCCGTGAGAACGGTAATGCCGTCCACGAGCGCAGCCGTCCCCGAAACGAGTCGGGTTGTGGTCCCGCTGTTCGCACAATCGAGCACGTCCCCGGGGGTCGTCGGTTCGCCGCCGAAGCCGTCGATTTCGATGGCCTCGCCGGTGTCGGTCACGTCGCCGCCGAAGGCGTCGACGGCCCGCATCGTCGCTTTCGTGTCGGCGCTGATGAGCGGGTCGAACACCAGCGCGCCGCCGGAGTAGCCTGCCGCGAGAATCGCACGATGCGTGTAGCTCTTCGACGGGGGTGCCCGCGCCGTCCCCGAGAGTTCAGACTGGGAGATTTCGACGTCCATGTCCGACCCGTCTATCCGAACGGGTATCAGACTACCGCCCCCCGGAAAATATCGCCGGTCGGTGCCGTCCCGGCGGTCGGAGCCCCCTCACCTCACTATGGTGACAGGAACCGTGGCGCGCCCGGCGACCTGTTTGGCCACGCTGCCGAATAGGGTTTCGTAGCGCTCCGACGCGCCCCGATGGCCGACGAAGATGGCGTCGAAGTCGTTGTCCTCGGCGAACTCCGTGATGCGCTCGACGGGTTCGCCGTACAGCAGGCCGGTTTCGATTTCGACTCCCTCGCGCTCCGCGCTCGCTACTGCATCGTCGAGCAGTTCTTGCCCGCGGGTTTCCGCGTCCTCGACGCTCGTCAAGAGGAGTTCGCGGTCCGCCTCGGCGAAACTCGTCGGCGGCACGTCGCCCCCCGTGAACACCTCCGTCGGAACGACGACGTGAATCGCCGTGACCGAGGCGTTCGTGTCCGCCGCGAGGTCCACCGCGTAGTTCAGTGCGTCCGTGCTCGACGGCGAACCGTCGAGCGCGACCAAATACCCTCCCATGATGAGTGGTAGTTCGTCGTGAAGGAGGATGTGGATTTCGGCGGAAACCGGCGGTGGGTTCCGGGACCGCCGACGGGAAGACATCACGGTATTGCTCGAACCGTTCGGCAGTCCGCGGGTGGTTCCCGGGCGATGTTGCCGGGAACACGTTCGCGCTCCGACATCGTTTTGGTCGTCGCCTCTGTGTCGAACGACATGGCACAGGACCTCTCGGAATTGGATTCCGCCCTCGACTCGATGGGTGTGGACGGCTTCCTCATCGACGCCGATTCGACGGATTCGGACCAGTTGTATCTCTCGGGTTTCGACGCGCCGGACGCCTTCACGACGCTGTACGCCGATGGCGTCCACCTCCTCGTCTCCAGTCTGGAGTACGGCCGGGCGAAAAAGGAGAGCAACGCCGAAACCGTCTCCCGACTGTCGGAGTACGACTACTACGAGAAGATCGCCGAACACGGACCGGAAGCGGCGAAGAACCACATCATCGCCGAGTTCCTCGCCGACCACGGCGTCGAGTCGGTGGCGGTCCCCGCCCGGTTCCCCGTCGGAACCGCGGACGGACTGCGCGAGGCGGGCGTGACCGTTCGCCCCGACAACTCCTCGGTCCTCGTGGGGATTCGAGCGACGAAGACGGAAGAGGAGATAGAACACGTCCGCGTCGCCCAGAAAGCGAACGAGGCGTCCATGCACGCCGCCGAGGACCTGATCGCGGCGGCGACGATCGAGGACGGCCTGCTCTACTACGAGGGCGAACCGCTGACCAGCGAGCGCGTGAAAGAGGAGATAGAGGTGACGCTCCTCCGCCACGGGGCCGCGCTTGACGAGACCATCGTGGCTTGCGGCGCGGCGGCGGCGGACCCGCACGACCGCGGTAGCGGCCCGCTCGCGACGAACGAAGCCATCATCATCGACATCTTCCCGCGCGACAAGACCTCGAAGTACCACGCCGACATGACCCGGACCTTCGTCCGCGGCGAACCGTCCGAGGAGATACGCGAACGCTACGAACTCACGTACGAGGCGTTCGACGCGGCCTTCGACGCCCTCGAACCCGGCGCGACGGGCGAGGACGTGCACGCCGCCGTGTGCGACGTGTACGAGGCGGCGGGCTACGACACGCTCCGGAGCAACCCGAACGCGGAGACGGGATTCATCCACAGCACGGGCCACGGCGTCGGACTGGACGTCCACGAGGACCCCCGACTCAGCCCCAGCGGCGGCGAGTTGGAACCCGGCCACGTCGTCACCATCGAACCCGGCCTGTACGACCCCGAAGTCGGCGGCGTCCGCATCGAGGACATCGCCGTCGTCACCGAGGACGGCTACGAGAACTTCACGGACTACCCGATTCGACTCGTCGTGGACGAGGAGTAGGCCGAACTGGATTGGCGAGCGACCCGATTTTCGGGTCGGTTCGGTTCTAAACTCTCTCCTCTTCGTTCTTGTCTCTGTTTCCGTTTCCGTACCCGAGATACCGGCGGCATTCACCCGGTCGAACAGCCTTTAGGTACCCCTCCGAAAATCGAATCCATGGCCGACGAATTCCGTTCCTTCGAGGGGCTTCGGCGCGCGCTCGCCGAGACTACGTTCGACAAACCACCGGCGATAGTCTGCAACGCACACGTCACCGGATTGAGCGTGGCTCGCGCGCTCTCCGCCCACGACGTACCTGTCATCGCCATCGACCGAAACGGTAAGGGCGTCGCGCCGTACTCCGACGCCGTGGATTTCGCCGGGCGGGTGACGTTCCCGCTCGACGATGCGGCGGGGTTCCGCGACGACGTGGAAGCGCTCGCCGCCGAATTAGACCACGAACCCGTCGCGTTCCCGTGCATGGACGAATGGGTCCACGCATTCGCCGGGACGGAACCCGAGGGCGTCCGCCTGCCGTTCGCCGGTCGGGAGACCATCGACGTCGTTCTCGACAAGGAGTCGCTCTACGCGAAAGCTGAGGAGTTAGGCGTCCCGTACCCCGAGACGTACCGCCTCTCGGAGACGGACCCGGAGGACGCGGCCGACGCCCTCGGTTTCCCGCTGGTGGTCAAACCCGCCCGCAAACGCGAGTTCGAGGAGGCCGTCGGGACCAACGTCATCGAGGTTGCCGACCGGGAGGAGTTGGCCGACGTGACCGCGATGGCCGACGACGCCGGAATTCGCGTCATGGCACAGAAGAAGGTGAACATCGCGGCTGGACGGGACTGCTCACTCGCCTCCTACGTTCCCCGGTCCGGCGACCCGGTGACGTTCGTCGGCAACGCCCGCGTTCGCTACCCGCGAGCGTTCGGCACCTCCTGTCTGGTTCGAGCGACCGACCAGCCCGAAATCGAGGACCGCGCGCTGAAGGTGCTGGACGAGAGTGGCTACTACGGTATCAGCGAGTCGGAGTTCGTCTACGACTGGGACCGCGAGGAGTACGTCCTCCTCGACGTCAACACCCGACCGTGGAAGTGGATTTCGCTGCCCGTGCAGGCCGGTGCCGACCTACCGGGGGCCGCCTACGCCGAAGCGGTCGGTGAGACGTTCGAATCCGACGAGACGCACGACGCGACGTGGGTCTATCTCGCCGACTATCTGAAACTCCTGTCGAGCGAGGCCGGGTTCTCGGACGTGCTGTCCGCGGGGCAGTGGAAATCGTTGCTCTCCGGCGGATTCGAGGATTCGGACGAGCTGACGACCGGCGTGTATCGACCCAGCGACGTCGGTCCCGCCTACCGACTCGTGAAGACCGAGTTCGGAACCACCGACTACTACTGCTCCTGTTAACGCGATTTCGGAGTAGTACCAGCCACCCGTCGATAATCGGCAATTTCCTCGCGTCTGTTTCTCTCGCGTCGGCTTTTCTTTTCGCCGTCTCGTTTCTCGGGGGACGGCTGGCGGCGAGCATCCCGCACCGCATCCGTACCGCCGGTGTCCCCACTCCCCCCCGCCAGCGCGGGGATGCGCTCGCCGCTCGCGTCGCTCACGCCTCGCACGAAGCGCGCTGGCGCATCCGTTCGACTGGCGAGGAGGCCGTAGTGACGCGGATGGACGAGGACGGCGAATGGAGGACATCCCGCCACGAAACGAGTCCCGGTGGTCCGACTGTCGGTACCCATACGCCTTTCCTTCGGGGTGCCCAAGGCCCAGCCATATGCGAATCGGCGTGGTCGTCAACCCAATCGCTGGCATGGGCGGGCGAGTCGGCCTGAAAGGAACCGACGGAAAGGTCGCGGAGGCGCGGGAGCGCGGAGCGGAGCGACGCGCCCCCGACAGGGCCGTTGCCGCTCTGTCGGCGCTGTACGACCGCGCGCCGGACTCCGAGCTGCTGACCTACGCTGGCGAGATGGGGGCCGAGGAAGCGCGGGCGGCCGGGTTCGACTCCAAAATCGTCGGCGAACCCGGCGAGGAGGAAACGAGCGCGGCGGACACCCGCGAGGCGGTTCGCCGACTAGTCGCAGACGGCGTGGACCTCGTTCTGTTCGTCGGCGGGGACGGAACCGCCGTGGACGTGGCCGAGACGCTGGCCGAGGTCGAGGCCGACACGCCGATGCTCGGCGTCCCCGCCGGGGTGAAAATCTACTCCTCGGTGTTCGCGGTGACGCCGAAGGCGGCGGGACGGGTCGCGGCGTCGTTCGACCGCACGGAGGAGCGCGAGGTGAACGACATCGACGAGGAGGCCTACCGGGCGGGCGAGGTGCGGGCCGAACTGAAGGCCGTCGCCAGCGTTCCGGTGGCCGAGTCGCTCCAGTCTGGAAAGCAACTCGGCGGTGGAACCGTCGAGAGTCTCGCGGCCGGGGTCGCGGACGACGCGAAACCGGGCGTCACCTACGTCCTCGGGCCGGGAAGCACCGTCGGAGCCATCAAATCCGAGTTGGGATTCGACGGGTCGCCGCTCGGCGTGGACGTGTGGCGCGACGGGGAGGTCGTCGCCCGCGACGCCAACGAGGAGGAACTCCTCGCCGCGCTCGGCGACGAGAACGTCATCGTCGTCTCGCCCATCGGCGGGCAAGGGTTCGTCTTCGGACGCGGAAATCACCAGATTTCACCGGCCGTGATTCGGCGGTCGGACATCGAAATCGTCGCCTCGAAGACGAAACTGGACGGCATCGGCGTCCTTCGGGCGGATACGGGCGACGAGGCGGTCGACGAGTCCTTGCGCGGTTGGTGGAAGGTGCGCGTCGGGCGGTTCGAACGACGAATGTTGAAACTATCGTGAGGCATTTAGTGACATACGGTGAAGTTTAAGGCTTTCTACGCGGATACAAGGATATGGAAACACGAAAGGTACAGCGGCTGGGTCCATCGACGTTGGCGATGACCCTTCCGGCGGAGTGGGCACAGCAACACGGGGTCGAGAAGGGCGACGAAGTGTCCCTTCGCATCAGCGGGAAGGGGACGCTCACCGTCCTGCCCGAGTCGGCCCACGACGAGGAGTCGGAGGCGACGATTCACACTGAGCAACTGGACGCTGATGCGGTCGAACGCGCCATCGTCGCCCAGTACGTCCTT
>NZ_MEIH01000367.1:0-1204 GCF_001723155.1 Haladaptatus sp. W1 | reverse complement strand
TGCGATTTGACGCGGACGATATGGACTGGCCCACGTGGGGATATCACAGCCGAGTCGAGCCACGCGGTTCTCTATCGATGGATGGGTTGCGAACAAGGAAAAGAGGAGTGAACGATCCGTGTTCCACGGAACCGGGCCAGCAATATCCTCGATGTTCTCGCCAGTTGCGATAGCTGCGACTCGGTAGAGCGCATCGGCGAGCGTTTCGGGGTCCACGACGTGGGCGGCGTAGGCGTCCGCACGGTACTCTTCCATTCGATTCGCATACCGACTCAGCGCGAGTGCGAGTGGTTCGACACCCAACCCGAATGCATACCGAACGAGGCGGATTGGTCGCTCTTCGATGAACGCAAGCGCGCTGAACAACAGCGAGCCGACGGCGGCTACGAACGGGCCGCGTCCTGCAAGAACGACGAGCCAGAACGCGCTGAAACCGAGTATCTGGGGAGTGTACGCACGAATCGCGTCCGTGTGGATATCCGTTCCTAGATGACCGAGTTCGTGTGCGAACAACGCACTCACGCCTACTCGCCCGACGATTTGCGGGAGGAGCGGGTCGAACGCGACGACGGGTTCACCGTCGTCGTAGCCGACGACGGCACCCGGCGCGTCCATCTCCATGAGGACGATTCGGGGAACGGGACGGTCGGCGGTTTCGCAGACTTCGAGTACCGCCCGCTGAACGTCTGGTAACTCATTGGGGTCGAACGGCCTGGCGTGTTCGTATTCGAACTCGTAGCGACCACCGGAGCGGTACGACAGAAAGGCGATGATACCGAACACGAAGAGACCGAGGCCGACGACAGGGAGGGGGGCACCAGTCCGAACGACAGCTGCAACCGCGAGGAGCGTGGCGGCCAAGAGTCCGAGCGTGATTCCCCACGCTCGAACGATCAGCGAAATCGTCATATATCGCGGCTGTGCGAGGCGGAACGGTTCGTACTCCATCTCGTTCGCCTTGACGACCTTCCACGCGTTGGGTTCGAGCGTCGAGGTGCCGAGGTAGTTCACTTTTCCGTCGCGGACGAAGCCGTCCAGGGTGCGCATGAACTCGTCGGCGGGCGTGTCGTCGTCCCAGCGGTGGATGTAGAGGAGGTCCACGTAGTCCGTCCCGAGGCGGTCGAGGATGAGGTCCATCTGTCGCCGGAGGTGCTTCCGGGAGAGACCCCGGCCGTTCGGGTCGTCCGTCCGCGTCGGCCAGTAG
>NZ_MEIH01000366.1:0-29068 GCF_001723155.1 Haladaptatus sp. W1 | reverse complement strand
TCGTCTACGCGCCGACCGTCATCGAACGGTACGACGAACTCACCTCGGGGGAGGTCTCGCTGACCGACATCGCACACGACCGATGACGGTCGCGGGCGATACGAGCGTCGCGGACGCCATCGACCTGTTTCAGGCGCAAAACCAGGAACTCGCACTGGTGTTGGACGGACAGGACGTCATCGGGTTGGTAACGGCGACGGACGCGTTCGAAGCCGTCCTCGGGGAGTTAGAGGACCCGATGGACAGGGAGATGGCCGCCTGAGGAATCGTTCGCCTACCGGTCGTGGAACTCTCGCGCTTGCTCGCGCGTCATCGTCTCCCACTCGCCGTCGTCGGTTCGAACCTGCACGTGTCCGTCGGGAATCTCCGTTTCGACCGTTTCAACGTGCGTTTCGAGGAGATGCGATTCGTACTGCTTCCACGCGGCCCGCTCTGACGGCGCGATGGCGACCCAACCGCACTCGTCTTGACTGCACCGAATCATTGAATGTCGTCACTCGCTACGAGGGATATAAGCCTTGAGAAACGTCGGTGACGGTCAGTGGCGGTCGGTGGGGTCTATTCGCCGCTCACGACCCGCGAGGAGAGGTCGCCGATGGTTCCCTTCACGGTGTACTCCGGCGTCTCGATGTGGATCATCGAGTCCGCCGTTACGTCCTCGAACTTGAGTTCGAGGGTGTAGGACCCGTCCGTCAGGATGTCCGTCGCTTCGTTCTGTCCGGTTTCGAGCTGTCGCGCCCACGCCGTCTTTCCGGCGAAGGCGGCGTCGGTGACGCCCGAGATGATGTACGCCACCGGATTGTACGACGTGTTGGAGCCGCGAATCGGGTAGTCCCTGTCGTGCCACTCCCAGAACCCCTCGTCGATGACGAAGACGTTCTCGTAGCCCTTCTGCATGAGTGCGGATGCTCGAATCGAAGAGAGATGGTGCGGACAGCCACAGTAACAGACGATGCGGTCGGATTTCGGCCAGTTCAGCACGGGGTCACGCTCCGGGGCACCACGGACGCCCGGTGCGGGACTCAACACGGCCCCGTAGATGTGCGAGGTCTTGTACTGTTTTGTGCCGCGAGCGTCGGCGAACCGCGCTTCCCCGCGCTTGTACCAGTTGTAGACGATATCTGTCGGGACGAGGGGGACCTCCTCACCGCCCTCGGATTTCGTGTCGAACGAGGACGGGTCGAAGCTCTTTTTCTTCGGCTTCTCGTCGAACTCCGGCGGATACCCATCGACGTTGCCGTCTTCGGGCATGGGATAACTCGAAGACCCCGAGCCACTGCCTCGATTGAGACACCCGCTCAATCCCGCGACTGCCACGGAACTAGCCGCGAGAAAGGTACGTCGGTTCATTACTATGGCCCCGTAGCAACTACCCCTTTATCAATTTTATTATTGACAGAACGCTGTTAATTATAGACTGCGTAATCGAAGCGACGGTCGGTACGGAAAACATACCTAACAGGTTTGGCACCGTCTTTTTTCAGAATGACAGCGTACCAACTGCTGTTCTCGGGGCACACCCAATGAAAGACACACACGTAGAGGCGGGGAAGGCGATACAGCAGCAGACCGGGAAAACGTTCCATCTCGCCACTCGGCTGTTGCCCGAGCGAGTGCGCCACCCGACGTACGTGTTGTACGGGTTCTTCCGTATCTGCGACGAGGTGGTGGACGACGCCGCCGACGTTCCGGCCGAGGAGCAAGCCGAACGGTTGGAGTCGCTCCGAAAGCAAGCCCTCGGGGAAGAACCCGCCGATGACCCGATTTTGGAGGCGTTCCACGACCTCTGTGAGTCACGCGGTATCGCGGACGAGGAGGTCGTCGTCTTCATCGACGCGATGGCGACGGACATCGACAAATCGCGCTACGGAACCTACGAGGAACTGGAGGCGTACATGCGCGGTTCGGCCGCCGCCGTCGGGCAAATGATGACGTCGGTGATGAACCCGGACGACGCCGAGCGAGCGCGACCGCACGCGACGTCGCTCGGCGAGGCGTTCCAACTCACCAACTTCCTCCGGGACGTGCGCGAGGACATCGAAGACCGGAATCGAATCTACCTTCCTCGAACGACGCTCTCGCGGCACGGCGTGGCCGACGAACAGATAGAGCGCCTCGAGTTCACGGCCGGGTTCGCCGAGGTCATGCAGGACGAACTTCGCCGCGCGGAAGCCCTGTACCGGGAGGGCGTCGCCGGAATCCGGTACCTCCCCGAGGACTGCCAGTTCGCGGTCTTGCTCGCGGCGGTGCTGTACGCGGAGTACCACCGCGTGATTCGAGCGCAGAAGTACGACGTGCTCTCCAAGGAACCGTCGCTGGGGACCGTCCGAAAACTCGTGCTCCTCGCCAAGACGCGGTGGCACTGGCGGAAGACGCGCGACCCCGAAACCGTCTTCCGGACCGTAACCCCCGTCGGAACGCCGGAACACCGCGGGTCGGACGTGGAGCGTCGGGATACGCTTCCGACTCGATAACTCTCGCTTTCTCCCCGTCTCAATCGTCGCCGTGGCCTTCGCTGGCGTGCTCCGCGAACGACGGCAGGTCCGGAACCGAACGCATGTCGTGTGTCCCCGTCGGCGGCAGGTTCGCCGCCGCCGCGGGCGAGTCCGTCAGGTCCGTCTCGCCGTCTATCGATTCCATGTCGCCGTCGACGGCCCGCGCGTCCTGGTCGATGCGCATCGAGCAGAACTCCACGCCGCACATCGAGCAGTAGCGCGCTTTCTTGTAGTTATCGCCGGGGAGGGATTGGTCGTGGTACGCTCGTGCCCGTTCCGGGTCGAGGGCGAGTTCGAACTGTCGTGACCAGTCGAACTCGTAGCGGGCCTCCGAGAGCGCGTCGTCCCAGTCGCGGGCACCCGGTTGGCCGGTTGCGACGTCGGCCGCGTGGGCCGCGATTCGGTACGCCGCGAGGCCGTCCCGAACGTCCTCCTCTTCGGGGAGTCCGAGGTGCTCTTTCGGCGTCACGTAACACAGCATGGCCGCTCCGGCCCGAGCGGCCTCGGTGGCACCGATGGCGCTCGTGATGTGGTCGTACCCGGGCGCGATGTCGGTCACCAACGGACCGAGGACGTAGAACGGAGCGCCGTCACAGACCTCCTGCTGGCGTTCGACGTTCATTTCGATGTCGTCCATCGGGACGTGGCCCGGCCCCTCGATCATGACCTGAACGCCGTGGTCCCGTGCCGTTCGAGTCAGTTCGCCCAACGTCTCCAGTTCGGCGAACTGCGCGTCGTCGCACGCGTCAGCGAGGCAACCGGGCCGAAGGCCGTCGCCGAGGCTGAACGTCACGTCGTACTCGGCGAAAATCGCGCAAATCCGCTCGAAGTGAGTGTACAGCGGGTTTTGGGCCTCGTTCTCCTCCATCCACTTGGCGAGAATCGACCCGCCGCGCGAGACGATGCCGGTCTTCCGACCGTTGGTGAGCGGGACGTGTTCCAGCAACACGCCCGCGTGGACGGTCATGTAATCGACGCCCTGCCGAGCCTGTCTCTCGATGACGTCGAGCAGTAACTCGGGCGTGAGGTCGGCAACGTCGTCGACGCGCGTGACCGCCTCGTAAATCGGGACGGTTCCGACCGGAACCGGAGCGTGTTGAACATTCGTCTCACGAATCGAATCGAGGTTCGCACCGGTGCTCAAGTCCATCACGGTATCCGCGCCGTAGTGAACCGCCGCGTGGAGCTTTCGAAGTTCCTCCTCGGGGTCGCTCGTCGTCTCGCTGTTGCCGATATTCGCGTTGACCTTCGTGGCGAACTCTCGCCCGATTATCATCGGGTCGAGCACGTCGTGTTCGTGGTTGTTCGGGATGACCGCCCGCCCCTCGGCGACCGCTCGCCGAATCGTCTCTGGGTCCCTGCTCTCCCGCTCCGCCACTCGTTTCATCGCCGCGGTCAGTTCGCCGGAACGAGCGCGTTGGAGTTGTGTTTCCGACATCAATTACTGAGTTATATTACTAGGTAATAATTCTTGTCGAACGAAATCGGCACCAACGTTCACCATCGCCCGGCACGAACGTGGCGTATGCGAGTCGCAGTCCTCGAAGAACCCGGTTCCTTCGTCGTCGAAGAGCGAGACAAACCAGCCCCCGACCCGGACGAGGTGGTCGTCGAAATCGGCGAGGTCGGCATCTGCGGGTCCGACGTTCACTACTACGAACACGGCCGCATCGGCGATTACGTGGTCGAATCGCCGCTCGTCCTCGGGCACGAGAGCGCGGGCGAAGTCGCCGCTATCGGCGAGAACGCCGCCGACGATTTCGACGTCGGCGACCGCGTGACGCTCGAACCCGGCGTCCCCTGTCGGCGCTGTCCGTACTGCAAGCGCGGCGAGTACAACCTCTGTCCCGACGTGACGTTCATGGCGACTCCGCCGGACGACGGCGCGTTCGCGGAGTTCGTCGCGTGGCCCGCCGACTTCACCTATCGGCTACCGGATTCCGTCTCGACCCGCGAAGGAGCGCTCTGTGAACCCTTGAGCGTCGGCATCCACGCCGCTCGACGGGGCGAGGTCGGCGTCGGCGATTCCGTCCTCGTGACGGGGTGCGGTCCCATCGGTCTGCTGGCGATGGAAGCCGCGAACGCCGCCGGAGCGACGGAGGTGTTCGTCTCCGACGTCGTTCCCGAAAAACTCGCGCTGGCCGAGGAGCGCGGCGCGGACGCGACCATCGACGTTCGGGAAGACCACCTCGGGGAAGCGGTCTCCGACCTCACAGACGGCGGGGGCGTCGATGTGGTCATCGAAGCGTCCGGGGCGGACCCCGCGATTCGAACCACCATCGACGCGGTTCGGCGGGGCGGGACCGTCGTCCTCATCGGACTCGCACAGGACGCGGAAATCCCGCTCGACACGGGTGAAATCATCGACAACGAACTCGACCTCCGAGGGTCGTTTCGCTACCGGAACACGTACCCAGCCGCCGTCCAGTTGCTGGCCGACGGCGCGGTTGACGTGGCTGGTATCGTGGATTTCGAAATGGAACTGCCGGATGTCGGCGAGGCGTTCGAGCGGGCGAAGGAGTCCGAGACGGTGAAAGGGATGCTTTCGGTTTCGCGGTGAGCGCGTTCGGAATTCGAACGACGGCGACCCGTTTCGTGACGGAAACGCCCCGTGTGTGGTACTTTTTGTCGTATGAGCAGTCACCACAGATATCTAGTTAGAGATTGCCATGCTAGTCTCTGTCGAAATATTTACTCGGTAATGAGTAAACCTTATCAACACCAACCAACTACCTGGAAGTGATGATTGACACGAGTAACGAAACGACAACTGGGGAGGGTGAGCGATAATGTGGCAAGACATCGTATTTCTCTTCGGGAGCGTCTTTTCCCTCCTCGTTCTCGTTCCGACCCTCCGCGACTCGATGGCGAACGTCCCGCTCGGGACCTCCCTTCCATCGGCCGTTATCGGCATCGTCTACGGAACCGCCTTCTTCACGCTCGGGATGAGCCTCTCTGCCACCGGTTCCCTGCTCACTGGAATCATGTGGAGTCTCATCGCGGCGCTTCGGTCGCCGAACCCGCTCGCTACGCCCGCGGACTCCGAAACTGAAACGCGGACCAACGGGCACGGCGCGCCGCAACACGCGGATTAATCGGCCGCTTCTCGAACGAAACGCGACCCTACGGCTTCGGCGAAGCCGGGGGAGAATCGAACGGAAATACGGAATCGATTTTTTGACGCACCGATTTTTCGGCGTGCGCTACGACTCCTCGAACGCCGCTGTTTCCACCGACACCGGTGTCGGTCCGAGGGCGAAGGTCCGCCACGTCCGCCGGACGGGCGGCAGCTTCGGGGCGACGGTAAACAGACCCCGAACGACCGGAGCAACGGCCCACTCGGGGACCGACTCGCCGTTTTGTACGTACCACGTGACGACCCGCTCGCCGCGCCGTTGGAGGCGGAGCACTTCCTCGACGGCGGGTCGGCGAACCGACTCGAACCGCCGAAGGCGTTCCGCCGGAATCGGTTCGTCTCCCGTGTCGCCCGCATCACCCAGTTCGAGCGCGGTCGTGATGGTCCCGTGGGCGACCACGGCGTCCTGAATTGCGAGGCCGTTCCCCTGTCCGCCGACCGGCGAGGCGACGTGCGCCGCGTCGCCGAGCAGGAGCAGGCCGTCGTCCACCCATCGTTCCGTCAGTCCGGGTTCGATGTGGAGGAGCGAACACTGGTCGAACGATTCCAGATGCCGAGCGATGGCGGGGTCCACCGCGGCGATTTCCCGCCGAAATCGCTCGATACCGCGCTTTCTGATGTCGGGATAGGTACCCTTCTCGATGAACCACCCGGCCTGTGCGTCCTCCTCTCCGAGGCCGAAGTAGAGCAGGATGCCGTCGCGTTCGATGCGCCCCTGTGCGGCCGACCGAACGGCGTCCGCCGGGAGTTTGAACCACAGCAGTTCGATGTCGGAGTCGAACAGGCCGGAGTCGAGGTCGGCCGCCTTCCGAACCGTCGAAAAGCGGCCGTCCGCGCCGACGACGAGTCGGCTTCGAAGTTCGAGGTCCTCGTCCCGCTCGCGGTCGCTCGCTCGCACGCCGACGACCCGTCCCCCCTCACGAACGATGTCGGTGACGCCCGTCGCCGGACGGAACTCGAAGGTCGAAAACTCGTCGGCGCGGTCGATGAGCAGGCGGAGCAACGGCGGTTGTTCCATCAACAGACCGTAATCGTACGGTTTCGGCAGTTCGGAGAAATCGACGGCGTGATAGGACCGCCCGAACGCCGTCACCTCCGGTCGCCGAACCTCGTCGTGGTCGAGGGCCAGAACGTCGTCCAGCACGCCCATCTCCGCGAACAGTTTGACCGCGAGCGGTTGGAAGAAGTAGCCGCGAAACTCCCGGTCCAAATCGGCGTGGCGCTCCAACAGGACGGTATCGACGCCGCTTCTGGCGAGGAGGTAGCTCATCACACAGCCGCCCGGCCCGGCACCGACGACCACGACGGTCGTCTCGCGGGTCGTCGCGGACGCGCGCTGGTCGGCCATGTCTGGTCCCCGCTACTCCTCGTCCGCGTCGGCGTCGGAATCGACGTCCGCGTCCGATTCCACCGCTCCTTCACCGAGGAGCGCGTCCACGTCGGCGTGGTCGTGGAGGAGTTCGCCCATCCGCTCGACCGTCTCCTCGTCGCGGGTTCGACCGCTTCGAATCACGTCCTCGGCGCGTTCGATGGTCGTCAGCGTGTCCGCCTGCACGAGCAGGACGGGGACGCCCTTCTCCTCCGCCTTGCCGATGACGGCACCCGGCGGGCGGAACCCGCCCGTCAGAATCAGACACTTCACGCCGGGAGCTTCCAGCGCGACGGTGTGCAGGTCGGGGCGGTCGCCGCCGGTGACGAGGGCGGCGTCCCGCGTCCGACGGAGGTGACGGAGCGCCTTGTCGCCGCTCATCGCGCCGACGAGGAACCGCTCGACGAACTCGCCCGTGTCCGCCTTCGTGAGCAGTTCCGCGTTGAGTTCCGCCGCGAGGTCGCCAACCGTAACGCCCGCGAGGTCCTGCTGGCGCGGGACGACGCCGAGAACGGGGATGTTCCGCCCTTCGAGGAAGGGAACCACGTCCGTATCGAGCGGGTCGAAGTTCGTGTTCGAGACGGCGTTGAACAGCACGCCGGACAGTCGGTCGCCGATGTCGTCCACGGCGGCGAGCAGGTCGTCCACGTCGCTCCCTTTCTCGTACCCGGAGAGGAGAAGCACTTCCGCGTCGAGCAGTTCGGCGACTTCCGGGTCGGTGAGGTCGACGATACCGCCGGTCGTGAGATTGCCGCCGCCCTCGATTATCATCAGGTCGTGGCCCGACGACAGCGACTCGAAGCTCGTTCGAATCTGCTCGCGGAGTTTGTCGGGATCCTCGCGGCCCCGGATGGCTTGCTCGATGAACGTCGGCGAGTAGACGACGGGTTCGAGTTCGTGCATTTCGGCGTCAAGGCCGAGCAGTTCGCGGGCCAGCATCGGGTCCTCGTCCAACGTCTTGCCGACGTTGCTCTGGAGTCGGGTGCCCTTCGGTTTCATGTAGCCCACCGACAGCCCGCGCTGCTGTGCGAGTCGCGCCAGTGCGAGGGCGACGGCGGTCTTGCCTGTGCTTTCTTCGGTTGCGGTGACGAGTATCGTGTTCATAGTTCGTCCGTGTCCACGGTCAGTCGGATGTCTATCGCTCGCACGCCGTCCGGAGTGGCGACGAGTGGGTTCACGTCGAGTTCCAGAATCGCGGGGAAGTCGGTCACGAGTTGTGAGAGTCGCTGGAGGCTTTCGACCACGCCATCGATGTCGGCGGGGTCGCGGCCCCGCGCCCCGCGGAGCAGGGGTGCCGCCTCGATGTCGTTCACCATCTCGCTCGCCTCGCGCTCGCTTATCGGCGCGACGCGGAAGGTGGTGTCCTCGATGATTTCGACGAAGATGCCGCCCAGTCCGAACAGGAGGAGCGGACCGAACTGCGGGTCGCGGTTCATGCCGATGATGGTCTCCGTACCCGAGTCGAGGTCCACCATCTCCTGGACCTGCACGCCGAGAATCGTCGCGTCGGGTTGGTAGTTCCGCGCCCGCGTCACGAGGTCCTCGTAGGCGTCGTACACGTCCTCGTTTCCGACGCCGACTTTCACGCCGCCGATGTCGGATTTGTGTAGGATGTCGGGACTGACTATCTTCATGACGACGTTCCCCTCGATGTCCTGTGCGGCGCTCACCGCGTCTTCCGGTGAATCCGCGATGGTACCGTCGGGCGTCGGAATGCCGTACGCGTCGAGCAGTCCCATCGCCTCCACGCCGAGGCGGTTGTCCCCGCGCTCTTTTGCGCGGGAGAGGATTTCCGCGGCGCGTTCCCTGTCCACGTCGAATTCGGTCGGTTTCCCGTACTCGCGCTGGCTGATGTCGCGGTACGTGGTGAGGGCGTCCAGACTCCGCACCGCGCGGGCCGGGTCGAAGTAGTTCGGAATCCCACCCTCGCGGAGGAGTTCCGCCGCCTCCTCGGTTCGTTCGCCGCCCATCAACGCTGCGGCGACCGGTTTCCCGTGTTTCGCCTGCAGTTCGACGATGACGTCGGCGAGGTCGCGGTAGTCGATGACGGCCGTCGGCGCGGCCAGCACGACCGCGGTTCCGACGTTTTCGTCCCCAAGCGCGATATCGATGGCGTCCCGGAACCGTCCGATGTCGGCGTCGCCGATGGCGTCTATCGGGTTGTAGATGTTGGCCTCTTCGGGTAGGGCATCACCCAGTTCCGCGAGCGTGTCGTCGGAAAACGACGCCAGCGAGAGGGTCGAATCGCCCACCGCGTCGGTGGTCATCACGCCCGGTCCGCCCGCGTTCGTGACGATGGCCACGTCGTCCCGCTCGGGCAGGGGTTGGCCCGCCAGAATCTGGGCGAAATCGAACAGCTCTTGGACGGAATCGACGCGCAACACGCCCGCCTGTTCGAGTCCGGCCTCGTACGCCCGGTCGCTCCCCGCGAGGGTTCCGGTGTGCGAGGAAACGGCCTGCGCCCCGGCGTCGGTGCGCCCCGATTTCACCATCACGATAGGCGTGTCGTCGGTCACCTCGCGGGCCGTGTCGATAAACGTCCCGCCGTCCTCGACGCCTTCGAGGTAGCCCAGGATGACGTCCGTGTCGGGGTCCTCGCCCCACGCGCGGACGAAATCCGTCTCGTCCAACACGGCCTTGTTCCCGAGCGACACCACGTCCTTGAAGCCGAGTCCCTCGTCGTTCGCCCAGTCGAGGACGGCCGTGATGAACGCCCCCGATTGGCTCATGAACGACATGGACCCCGGCAGGGCGTTCTCCGGCCCGAAGGTCGCGTTCATGCCGACCGGCGTGCTCATTATCCCGAGGCTGTTGGGGCCGACGAGGTTCAGGTCGTACTCCGCCGCGATGTCCTGCAACTCTCGCTCCCGCTCTGCACCTTCGCTCCCCGTCTCACCGAATCCGGCGGTGATGACGACGACGTTTTTGATTCCGGCTTTGCCAGCCCCCCGAACCACGTTCACCGCGATGTGCGGCGGGACGACGACGACCGCGAGGTCTATGTCCGGCGCGGACGCGAGGTCGGGATAGCAGTCCAGTCCGAACACCTCGTCGTAGTTCGGATTGACGGGCACCGTCTCGCCGTCGAACTCGTCGCGGAGGTTGGTCACGATGGCGCGACCGATGGAGCCTTCCTTCTCCGTGGCTCCCACGACGGCGACACGAGACGGCGCGAAAAGGTCTGTGAGTACGGTGTCACCCATCGTTTCGAAGATTGGACGAGCGCGGGATTAAAACTAGTGCCCTGTTTCCACCGGCGGAGAATTACCCGCCGATTCGTGCGCCCGCCAAACCGCCGCTTCGAGGGAGCCCCTCTCGGGCGCGAAATGGAGGTGCGTCCCGCAGTCGCAATCCGACGCGCCGATGCCGGGAACTGGCTCGATTTCCTCGGCGAGCCGATCGGCGACGGCGCACTCCACGTCCGACGACTCGGTTCGAACGTCGGCCACGAGGTCCGTTTCGGGATGACCGAGCAGGTAATCGACGTGCCAGTGGCGGGCACCGTTCTCGCCAGACGCGACCCGCGCGTGGCGGTCGATACGCGAGAAGCCACCCTGTCCGAACGCGCTGCCGGTGTAGGCGTACCACCCGGAATCCAGTGCTCTGGGTCCCTTCGCGCCGAACTCGATTTCCGCGGGTTCTGCGAGCGAGACGAGGAGGGTGTACGTCCCCTTCATCCCTTAGAGGTGCGAGGCCACGATGCCACCCGCCACCGCGAGCATCGTCAGACCGTTCAGGACGACCGATTGCATGTGATACTGGGCGAACGCGTCGTCGCCCGCCGCCTCCATCTTCGGGATGAGCACCCAGCGGGCGTATCCCGTGAAGGCGACGCCGACCAGCGCGAGAGCGGCGACGACGATGCCGTCGAACGCATCCATCGCGTTGCCGACGACCGCGGCACCGAACGCCACGACACCCAATCCGAGTCCGAACTGATAGTACTTCGGGAAGATGGCGTTGACGACCTGTCCCGCGTCGTCGCCCAACACGTCGAACGTCGTCGGCGCACCGATGAACGAGAAGAACACGATGCTGCCGAGCCAGATTCCGAGCGCTGCGTCCGCGACGACGAGGAGTCCCGTTCCGAGAAGGGTCATATCGAACAGTTGGAACGACTAGCCAATCAAGATTGTTCTTCGTCGCGCGCGACGGCGTTGTACACCGTGGCGACGATGGCACCACCGAGTGCTCCGTCCATGAATCCCCAGAGCGCGCCGACGAGACTTCCCCGGAGCGTCGGCCGGTAGCCGATGTACAGCGAGGAGAGCGTTTCGACCGTTTCGTCGCCCCAACCGAACCGCGCTATCCACGCGTCCAGCATCACGTACAGCGACCACATCACGCCGCCGCCGAGTGCGAACGCGCGAACATCGAGTTTGTCCGTCATGAGTCCTCGGATGAGTTCGACGCGAACGGTCTTAGCGTTGGGTGGCCACAGGAAGCAACCGGCGGATCGATGGCGGGTCAGAAGTGCGAAAGCACCAGCGCACCGGCGACCGCGAGCATCGCCACGCCGACCGCGGTGACTCCGAGTATCGAACCGAACTCGTAGTACTTGGGGAAGATGGCGTTGACGACCTGTCCCGCGTCGTCGCCCAACACGTCGAACGTCGTCAGCGCGCCGACGAACGAGAAGAACACCATACCGCCGAGCCACATCCCGGGACTCGCGTCCAGAATCACCAACAGCGCCGTTCCGAGGAAGGTCATGACGGAACGGAAGATGCATCGCGAAATCGGTCTTTCCCCGACCGATTTCCGCTCTCGCTCTGACTTCCCCTCCGACCGGTTTCCGCTCTCGCTCTGACTTCCCGATCACTCGCTCACGCGCGCGACCGTCGCGTCGGCGTACTCCGCCAGTTCGTCGGGTGAAATCGGAAAGACGGCTTTCGGCGTCCCGGCGGCGGCCCAGACCGTCTCGAACTCGGTCAGCGTCTCGTCCAGATAGACGGGCAGGTCGCTGTCGTGGCAGAAGGGCGGGACGCCGCCGATGGACCAGCCGACCGACTCCCGAATCGCGTCGGCGTCGGCCATGCCGACCGCCGACTCGGAGGCGTCACGCAGTTCCGCCAGTCGGCCCTCGCTCACGCGGTTCGCCCCGCTGGTCACGACCACGACGAGTTCGTCGTCCGCGCGGAAGACGAGACTGCTGGCGATTTGGGCCACGTCACAGCCGATGGCGTCCGCAGCGTCCGCGGCGGTTTTCGTCCCTTCGGGAAACTCGTGAACGTCCGCGTCGAAACCGTACCGCTCCGCGGCGCGCGTTTCGAACTCTTCTGCTCGTTCGTGCATGTCCCCCATCTCTCTTCGACGGAATAAATCGGTGATGGTGGTGGTAACGATACGGAAAAGGAATCGGGATTACTGTCCGCCCGACGGATCGCTCCGATAGGTAACCGTGAAGTCGTCCACGGTGACGGCGAGCGATTCGGCCTGTTTGGCGAGCGAATCCGCGCTCCGAGCGACCTCGCTGACCGAAGCAGTCTGTTCTTCCGCCGCCGCGGCCACGTCTTCAGCTTCGTCGGCCGTTTCGTCGCTGATGCGGGTCACCTCGTCCACCGCGGCGACGACCTCCTCGGTCGTCGATGCCTGTTCGGCGGTCACGTCGTTTATTTCCTCGATGCCGCCGGTTGTCTCCTCGACGTTCGAGATGATGGCTTGGAGCGATTCCTGCGCGTCGCGCACCGTCTCCGCCCCGTCGGTGACCGCTTCGTGCGTCTCCCGGACGTCCGTGACGGTCACGTTCGCCTGCTCTTTCACGGTGTCGATGCGCTGTTCGATGTCCACGACCGCTTCCTTCGTCTCGTTCGCCAGTTCCTTCACCTCGTTTGCGACCACCTCGAACCCTTCCGTGTCGCCGTCCGCGCTCGCCGCCTCGATGTTGGCGTTCAGCGCGAGCATGTTCGTCTGGTCCGCGATGGAGCGGATGAGTTCGACGACATCGCCGATGCGGCCGATTTCGTCGGCCAAGTCCTCCATCTGTTCGACCGTTTCGTCCGTCCCCGTCTCGATGGCGTCCATCTTGTCGATGGCGTTCGAGGCCGCTTCCCGTCCGTCCTGCCCGAGCGCCTCGGTGCTTTGGGCCGTCTGTGCCACTTGGTCCGCGGAGGCGGCGACTTCCTCGATGGTCGCCGAGAGTTCGCTCATCTCTCCGGCGGTCTCTTCGAGCCGTTCCGACTGTTCGACCGTCCCCGACGACATCACTTGCGTCGATTCCGTGACCTGCTCGCTCGCCCGCTCGATTTCGGCGGTGCTCGCGGTGACCTCCTGACTCGCGGCGGCGACATCTTCGGCGAACTCGCTCACGTCGCGTATCGTGGCTTCGAGTTCGGCGATCATCTCGTTGAACCCGTGTGCGATTTCCGTCATGGATTCGGTCGGACTATCGGTCGCCATCCGCTGGGTGAGGTCGCCGTCCGCCGCTTCCTCCATCACGACGCTGAACTCCGCGGCCTTCCGCTCCAGCGCCGCGTTGAGTTCCTCCGCCTCGACCTGTGCCGCTTCCGCCTCGGCTTGCGCCGCCTCGGCGTCCGCTTGCGCGTCCTCCGCTTCGGCGCGGGCCTGCTCTATGTCCGCGACCATCGTTCGAAGGTCGTCGCGCATCTGCTCCAGCGTCTCGCCGAACGTGCCCGGAACCGTCTCGTCGAAGACCGGCGCGTCGAAGTTCTGCTGTGCGAGGGCGTCCGCTTGGTCGGCGACCGTGTTCAGGTAGCCGTGCATGGATTCGAACGAACCGTACAGTTCGCCCATCTCGTCCTCCCGAGTCGTCTCGGGCAGTTCGGTGTCGAGTTGCCCGGCTGCTATCTGGTCGGCCGTCCCGGAGACCGATGAGAGGGACTTCGCGGTGCCGCGACCGATGGTCAGACCGACGACCGCGAGCGAGAGCACCGCCATCAGCACGAGAATGCCGATGTTCTTCGTGACGTTCGTCTGCAGGGCGAACGCGGTCTCGTGGGGGACGTTGTACAGCAACACCCAGTCCGTTCCGACGATTGGGGTGTAGGCCATCACCGACGACCCGTCCGTCCCGGACACCTGGGTCACGTCGCTCTCGCCGGTCAGTGCCCGCTGGATGGTCGAATCCACTCCGTTCGAGTAGGTGCGTAGCAACCCGACGTTGCGGTTGTCGAGGACGACGGTTCCCTGCTTGTCGATAACGGTCACATCACCGGTCGCCGTCGGCGACGACAACACGTGGGAGTGCTCCGCGAGGGACGCCGTAACGACGACCAGATGGTTCGCGTCCTCGGTCGGGGTGGCGAACGCGGCGACGGGTTCGCCGTTCACTTCGTACGGCGACGAAATGGTAACCGAGTCGGCCGTGAACGACAGTGAGTCGTTCTGCCACGCCGCGCCGTCCGCCGTCGTTCCGACCATCTCGTCGGTCGTGCTGGCGAGCACGATGCCGCTCTTCCGATCGACGTAGTGGATTGCCTGCACGTCGTTCGGCATGTTTATCAACTGCCCTTCGAGGTACGTCTGGCGCTCGGCGTTCGATTCGTTTCCGTAGAGCGACGAGGAGAGGTACCGCGTCGTGGAGCGTTTCTGGCCCACCCATTCGTGAAGGGATTCGGCCTCCATTTTCGCGGCGCTCTGTAGTTCGTCGTTCGTCTGCCCCGTCACCAGTTGCTTCGTGTCGAGGTGGATGAAAAAGCCGATTGCGGCGATGAGGATGAGGATGGCGAACAGTACCGCGCCGAACTTCGCGGCGTAGCTCCGCCGTATCCTGCTCGGGACGTACCGAGCGAGGCGCTCACTGGCCCGTCGTCGCAACGAGAGCGATGAGTCGGCCATCACGCCGTCCTCCCTTGGAAGAAGGACGCTCGAAGCAGTTCCAGTTCGTCCATCCCGTCACCATCGACGCGCTCGATGATGTACGCGTTGAGGGGTTCGAGGTTCTCGTTCAAGTCCACCGAACTCGACGCCCCCTGATAGTTCACCGTGCGGTCCGCGTCGATGAGCGTCACCGCCCGCCCGAACTCGTCGACGGAAACCGTCTGGCCCGTGCCGCCCGAAACGGAGACGAGGTTGTTGCTGATGGCGGTCCCCGTCGCGGTCCCGGCCTGCTGTATCGCGGTCCCCAACAGGAACGTGGCGTCGTAGGCGTGTTGCGTGTAGGGCGCGAGCGGCGTGATGTCGTCGAGTTCCTGCCGAAGTTTGATGGAACCCGTCGTCTGCTCGGCCGCCACCGACGCGCTGTACATTCCGTCCATGTACGATGGAACGTCGCCCGGGATGATGCCCTCGCTGAGCACGAACTCGCCGTCGAAGGAACTCCGCGCGAGCCGCTGAAGGATCGTGACGTTCCCCGGTTCGGCCACGAACGCGACCGCGTCCGCACCGGACCGCACCACCCGACTCACGCGACCGGAGTACGTCTCCCGGCCGGGCGGAAACGCCACCGTTTCGACCGTTTTCCCCGTTATCTTCTCGTCGATGACCGATGCCAACCCCTCCCCGAAACTGTTGTCCACGTGGACGATAGCGACGGTTTCGGCGCCGACGAATCGCTCGCTGTTGAGTATTTTCGCCATCACGAGCGCCTGCTGAATGTCGTTCGCGGCGGTGCGAGCGAAATACTTGGTCGCGTCCGTGACCGCCGCCGACGCGAGCGCCGGATGCGTGCTCGACGGACTCACCGCGATGACCTCCTCCTCGGCGAAACTGTCGGCCAGCGCCATCGAGATATCGGTGACGACGGGTCCGACGAGTCCGACGACGCCCGAATCGACGAGCGAGTCAAACGCCGTCTTCGCCGTTTTCGGGTCGAGTTCGGTGTCTTCGACCGTGAGTTTCAGTTCGCGTCCGAGCGGACCCCCGGCGTCGTTGATGTCCGTGACGGCTTGTTCGATGGCGCGTCGGTGGTGTTTCGCAACCGTTTCGAGAAACCCCGATGCCGAGAGCGGAAGGAGGGCACCCACCTGGACCGGTTTCGTATCGAGTTTCCCACCGAGACAGCCAGCGAGGGCACTGCTAGCGGAGAGGGACCCGCCAGCTAAACGTAAATATCTTCTTCTATACAGGTAATCATTCATATATAGAGGAGGATAGTCAAAAGACGCAAAGGATTTTCGGTCCAGATACCAAATCTGAGAATCGATGATAAAATATTGATAGTAAATATTAAAATTCAATAATTGAATATTCTTGGTGTTCTGATAGTGCGCTCTCGATTTTACGAGAGGTTTTGTCAGTGACCGCCGAAGCGACGATATGGAGTTCGAAGTCACAACGTCGAAGCGCGTAGACATCGTGGACATCACCGACCGAGTGGCCGAGCACGTCCCCGAAGCCGCCGACACGTGTACCGTCTTCGTCCCGCACACGACCGCCGGTGTCATCGTCAACGAGAACGAACGGCGGTTACGTTCGGATTTCAAAACCCTTCTGTCGCGGCTCGTTCCCCGCGGTGACGACTACGCACACGACCAACTGGACGGCAACGCCGACGCGCACCTCCGTTCGGTGTTACTCGGGGAACACGTTACCGTCCCCGTGGAGGACGGCGAACTCGCGCTCGGGACGTGGCAGTCCATCCTGTTCGTGGACTGCGACGGGCCGCGAACCCGTCGAATCGTCGTCAAATGAGGCGCTCACCACAGTTGGTACACTCGACCTTCTTCTTCCCGGTCGCGGTTCGTTCGACGCCTAACGACCCGTTCGTGTTGCAGGTGGGACAGACGCTCTTTCCGGTCTCGATGGCCTGATGCTGGGCCATCCACTTGAGATTCTTCTCGGCGATGCGTAGTCGTTCCTTCGTCGCTTCGAGTTCCTCACGGAGCGCTTCGACTTCCGAACGAGGGACCGCTTCGTGAGGGGACGATTCCGTCGTGGACTCCGATTCATTCGTCGTCATGGGGGAATCAACACATGCGATGTGCTATCGTTCTACACAACGGCGGGGAACAAAAGGTTGTGGGCGGTTTTTCGTGTAGGTTTTCGTCAGTCCGCTTTCGTCGGGTCCGGACGGTTCTCCGACCCGAAGCGTTCGAAGGCGCTCTGGAAGTCGCTCTCGTCCTCCGTAATCGTCTCCCACGCTTCGAGACCGCGCTCCTCGCGGGTTCCCTCGATGGTGTTGTCGAGAACGAACGCGACCAGACCGCCGACCGCCATCCCGGTGCCGAGGACGACGTACAGCGTGTTGGAAACGATGTCGGTGCCGAGAATCGGGCCGACGACGGCCACGCTGTGCATCCCCTGCTGGAACAGTTCGGCACCGCTTTGCTCCACACCGGCACCGAGGTTTCCGATGTACGCCGGAATGGCGAGCCCCGCAAACGTGGCGAGTCCAACGATGAACAGGTTGCGCGAGGAGTCCAAGTCAACGTACTTCAGGTTCGACAGCCCGACGGCGGATATCTGTCCGAACATGGCGATGAACAAGCCGCCGACGATGGGGCTCGGAATCGTCGCCACGAGCTGGCCGAAGTAGCCGACGAACCCGACGACGAGCATGACCACCGCGCCGATTTGAACGACGTAGCGCGAGGCGACGCCCGTCAAGCCGATGGCACCGATGTTCTCGGAGTAGGAAGTCGAACCGTTGCCGGTGCCCATGAGTCCGGCGAAGACGCTGGAGATGCCCTCCATCCCGATGCCGTGGTCGATGCGTTTCTTGCTCGGCGCGCCAACGCCCGAGAGGCGCGCAACGGCGTGATAGTCGCCGAAGCTCTCTATCATCGAGGCGACGACGCCCGCGAACATACCGATGATGTACGGGAGCGTGAACCGGGGCATCCCCCACTGGAGGGGCATGACCGGTTGGAAGAGGTTCGCGTTGACGACGCTCATGTAATCCACGTAGCCAGGATTCGCTGGCGTGTAGAATCCCGTGTAGGAGAGCACGAACGCGATGGCCCACGCCGTGACGACGCCGAGGAGGACCGGAAAGAGGCGGAACGCGCGGTGATTATCGAGATACTGCGAGAAGAGAACGATGAGGCCGAGCGTGAGTCCGACGAGCCACCAGTTCTGGTTCGCGGCCGTAATCTGTGGAACGCTGAACAGCGAAAGCCCGATGAGTGCGATGGTCGGCGCGATGACGACCGGCGAGAGATGTTTTTTCAGCCTGCCCATCAATCCCAGATAGCCGACCAGCACTTCGACGGCGCTGGCCGCGATGACCGCGCCTTGCAGTTCGAGCAGGGTCACGCGCCACCCCGCACCGATGACGCCGATGATGGCCAGCGCCGGTGCGAGCATCGAGAACGTCGCGCCCTGCACGATGGGATAGCGGTTTCCGAACGTCGTCTGGGCCAGCGTTGCGATTCCCGAAACGACGAAGAACGTTCCGATGAATTCGGCCGTCTGCGCCGGTGGCATCTTCATCGCACCGGCCAGCGCCAGCGGCACCGCGATGTTCGCACCGATCATCGTCAGGTAGTGCTGGAAGCCCAACAGAACCGACTCCCCCAGTGGTGGTTTGTCTTCGATACCGTACTCCACGAACGACGCCTCCTCGAGCGCCGCGTCCCCGTCCGTGTCACCTGTGCTGTCACTCATGCGTTCTCAGTGGTACTCGTTCTTCGATTTCCGATGAGAGACTTAAAAGTGACGTTACGAATTTCGCTAGTTCAATTGCGATTCTCGTAACCCCCTGACTGCATCGCGGTCGGGGAGGGCCGTCATCGCGCCCGGTTCGGTCGTCGTCAGCGCGGCCACCGCGTTGGCGAAGCCGAGAACCGAGTCGAGAGGGTTTCCGTCGGCCAGCGCCGCCAACGCGCCTGCGGTGAAGGCGTCACCCGCACCGGTGGTGTCCACGACGGACACGTCGTAGCCCGCGTGCGTCGCCGCCCCCGACTCCCACGGCGCGTCGTCGGCCGCGTGCGCGTACGCGCCCTCCCCACCGAGCGTCAGCAAGCAGGTGTGCGGCCCGGCCTCGCAGACGCTCGCGGCGAGTCGGTCCGCGTCGTCCGCCTCGAACCCGGCCATGTCGAGGTCCTCGGGCGTCGCCTTCACCACGTCGGCGAGCGACAGCATCTCGTCCACCGCTTCGGCGAACCCGTCTTCGGGCCAGAGTTCCGGCCGCGCGTTCGGGTCGAAGACGACGGAACAGTCTGCCGCGCGAGCGCGCTCCGCGAGGTCGAACGTCGCGGTTCGCGCCGGGTCGCTCGCCAGCATCACGCCGCCGACGTACACCCAATCGAGTTCGCGGAGCGCGTCGTCCGGGACCCCGCCGGGTTGCAATCGCGTGTCCGCCGTCCCGTCCCGGTAGAACGTGAACGCCCGGTCGTTGGTCTCGTCGTGGGTCACGAACGCCAGCGTGGTCTTCGCGTCCGGGTCGCGTTCGACGAACCGGTCGGGCAGTTCGGCGTCGAGCGTCTCGGCGAGGAAGTCGCCGAACGGGTCGCGCGCGATTCGCGTCCAGAACCACGGCGTCTCGTCCAACCGGGAGAGCGCCACGGCGACGTTTGCGGGCGCGCCGCCGGGACGTCGTTCGAACGTCGGCACCTCCGAAAGCGGTCCGGGACGTTCCGGTAGGAAATCGATCAGCGTCTCGCCCGATACAAGGATTCGCGGCGTCGATAGCGTCATGCTGTTCCGTGAGAGGGCGAAGGGGAAAGGATTTGCCTCCGCGATTCCGGATGCTTCACCGGTTGCTTTAGTAGGAATCAGTACAATACAGTATAAAATAGGTCAAATAGGTATGATTCAGTTTCAAGAGTGACGATTCAGTAGGAAAAATTGGGGGAACCAGTAGCCCCGTTTTCGGCGGTTTCGCCGTCGATTCTGGATTCAGAATTCTGGATTCACAGCAGTTCGTCCAGATACGCTTTGCTGGTCTCGATGTAGCCGTAATCGAGGGTGAACACTTCGAGCGAGAGCGTCCCCTCCCAGTCGTCGGGGAGGGCGTCGAAGATGGCGCGAAAATCGAGCGTCCCCGCGCCGAACGGGAGGTGTTCGTCCTTCGCGCGGCGCGTGTCGTTCAGGTGGAAGTGCGAGATTCGGTCGCCGTGGCGTTCGACGAAGGCGGCGATGTCGCCGGAATCCAAGCCATCCATTCTCGCGTGACCCGTATCCAGCGTCATCGACGCGTCCGTCTCCGCGAACAGTCCGTCGAAATCGTGAACGGAGAACCACCCGTCCGGGATGTTCTCGACGCAGAGTTCGAAGTCGCGTTCGCGGGCGAACTCGTCGAGCGCGTTCACCGATTCGACGACGTTCGACCCGATTTCCTCCGCGTCGCACGCCGGTTTCCACGCGCTCGAACTCGCGTGGACGACGCCCTTCGTCGCCCCGAACTCGCGTGGACGACGCCCTTCGTCGCCCCGAACTCGCGTGCCGTCTCGATTGCGGCTTGCAGTTCCCGAACCGCCCCCTCGCGGACGTGCTCGAACGGGGACCCGATGTCCAACGAGAACGGCAGGTGCACCGCGAGGCCGACGTCGCAGTCGTCCGCCCGCGACCGCACCGACTCGGGGTCGATGCGGGTGCGCTCGTTCGCGCCGTCCATCATCACTTCCACGTAGTCGAAACCGAGGTCGCCCGCGACCTCGAACGCCTCCTCGTACTCCATGCCGACCTGCGTGACGAATCCGGTTTTGGGGTTCATACCTCGAAGTCGACCGCCGGTCGATTAGTTCTAGTTGCCAGCGACGAGTCGAAAGCGGCGGGTCGTTAGGCGCCGTTGGCCCCGTTACGGTCGTCACGACCGTGCTCGGTGTTCGAACCCACGTGGTCGCCACCGTGGTCATCATTACCGTTCATGTGGTCGCTATTACCGTTCATGTGGTCACCATTTCCTCCCATGTGGTCACCATCCCCATTGTGCCCGCCGTTTCTACCGTGGTCACCGCTTTCGCCGCCGGACTCTCCATCGCCGCCCGTCTCCACGCTCCCCTGCATCGTCGTCGGATGGACGGTGCATGTGTACCGGTCGATGTCCGCCGTGGCGACGAACCGGAACGTCTGGGTCGCCCCCTCCGTTCGAACGATTTCCGTCTGTCTGATGGCGTCGTTCGGCGGCGTCGCGTTGCCACCGCCTCCGCCACCCATGTTCCCCTCATCCATCGTTTCGTCGTCCATATTCCCGCCGTTCATGTTCGTCCGCACGTTCGGGAAGATGACTTTCAGGTTCCGTCCGTCCGAGTTCCGGAGGGCGAAATTGTGCGGTTGCCCGTCCAGATTCGTCCACGTTACCCGATACACCTCCCCGGTGTGCAATCGAAGTGTGGGATTCGTTTCCCCCTCGATAGCGTTCGGTTCCCTCCCTTGCCATCCTTGGACGCGACCGCCGAATCGGAACGCCTCGGCGTGTGAGTCGTCCGTCCGCTGGGCACTTCCGAGGGCGGTCACCCCGACCAGCGTCCCACCGGTGACGGCGAGAAATCGCCGTCGTGAACTGCCCCGTCGTGAATAGCCGTGTGTCAGTCGGTCGTTTCTCATACCACGAGAGATACGCCGAGGAACTCAATAAACGGTGGCCATCGTTCGCACGAGAAGGAACCGAACGTCGCGGAGATACTGAACGTCACGACGACACGCGGTTTCCGACGGTGTTTTTCTCACGATGAAGCCTTCTCCACCTTCATCGTCGGTTTCCCTCGTTCGGCATCGTTTCTGACCGTATTTTGACAGATGGTCGATACTATTGAGATACTGGAACACAGTTGGTCATATATGGCGTCCGAAAATATCGGGTTACCCGCGTCGGTTTCGATGGCGGTCGGTGGGATGGTTGGCGGCGGTATTTTCGCCGTTCTCGGCGTCGTGGCGTCGGCCGCGGGCACGCTCGCGTGGCTCGCGTTCATCGTCGCGGGGGTTATCGCGCTGGCCGCGGGCTACTCGTTCGTTCGACTCGGGAAACTCTCGAAGGAAGACGACGACGGTCCGCTGACCTACATTGAGCGGTTCACCGGGAGTACGAAACTGGCCGGAATGACCGGGTGGACGTTCGTCGTCGGCTACATCGGTACGATGGCGATGTACGCCTACGCGTTCGGCGGCTACTTCACCGAGCTCGTGGGTATCAGGACGATTGCCGGGCTACCAGCGCGGCCGTTCGTCTCCGCGGCCGTCATCGTCCTGTTCGTCGGCCTCAACGTGCTCGGCGCGCACGCGTCGGGACGGACCGAGGACGTGCTGGTCGGATTGAAAGTGGCGATACTGCTCCTCTTCGGGTTGGGCGGCGTCTACTACGGATTCAAAAACGGAAAGCTCAGCTCCGGCCTGTCACAGTTCGGCGTCGGCCCAGTCATCGCGGCCGCGCTCTCGTTCGTCGCGTTCGAAGGCTGGGAACTTCTGTTGTTCGACCGCGACAGTATCAGGAATCCAGCAGAGACGATACGAAAGGCGATATACATCTCCATCGTGGGCGTGACCGCCTTGTACATCATCGTCGCCGTCGTGACGACGAACCTCGTCTCGCCACAGGTCATCAAACAGAACGCCGAAACCGCGCTGGCGGTAGCCGCGAGGCCGTTCCTCGGTCAAGCCGGATTCGTTCTCATCTCGATTGCGGCGCTGTTCTCCACGGGGAGCGCCATCAACGCGACGCTGTTCAGTTCCTCCCGCCTTCTCAACAAGATGGTGTCCCAAGACTACCTTCCCGCACAAGTCGGCGGCAACGGCGACGGGGAACCGGTACGGGCGCTGGTGATTCTGGGAACGCTGACGATGGCGTTCACCGCCCTCGGAAGTTTGGACGGGATTTCGTCCTTTGCGTCGCTCGCGTTCATCACCATCTTCGGAGCCGCGAGCTATCTCGCGTTCAGAAACCGGAGCGGCGGAGACCTGAAAACGAGCGTCGTGCCCGCAATCGGTGCCGCCGGAGCGGTCGCAACCATCGCCGCGCTGCTTTGGCACCTCTATACGAGCGAGAACTCGGTGTTCTGGACGGTCGCAACCATCGCGGTCGTCGTCGTCGTCATCGAGTTGCTCTATTTCGAACGAAAATCGATAGAGAACGGCGTCTCGTCGGTGGAGTCGGAACTCGAAGATATCGTGTGACCGGTGTAAAATCGTGAGCGTCTGATATTGTGAGCGTCTGATATCGTGAGTGTCCGGTGTATCAGATGGGTCAGACGGATAAGTCGAGGGGTCAGACGGATGACTCCAAGAGGTAGGACAGATGAGTCAGACGTACCCTTTGACGCTCGTGTGAACCCCCATCGCTTCGAGGGTTTCTTCGAGCGCGTCCAGCACGACGGCGAGGTCCTGCTGGAGCGCGTATTCCCGATACTTACCACCGGCCGACCCTTCGTTGATTTCGGACACCGAAAGAATGCCGAGCATGGCGAGGTCGTCGAGATGTTCTCGAAGCCAGCGGGCAGTCAGAGCCTCGCGCTGGGCCGTCACCGAGAGCGCCTTGTACCGGGAGTAGATTTCGCGCGACCGGGCGGGCGTTTCGCCTTCCGCCTCCAACGTTGCGAGGGCGTAGACGACCAGTCGTTCGTGGTCGTTCAGGTCGGCGATGCCACGAGCGACCTGCTCGCGTTCGAGCAGGTCGCGGCCCCGCCGGACGTGTTCCTCGGACACTCGTTCCGCGTTCTCCTCGCGCGCGAGGTCGCCCGCCTTGAGCAGCAAGTCGAGCGCTTTTCGCGCGTCGCCTGACTCCTGTGCGCCGAACGCCGCACACAGCGGAATCACGTCCTCGGTCAGCACGTCGTCCTTGAACGCGACTTCCCGACGCTGGTCGAGAACTGCCCGAAGTTCGTTTGCGTCGTAGGTCGAAAAGGAGATGGAGCGTTCACACAGCGAGGAGCGAACCTTCGGCGAGAGGCCGTCGCGGAACGTGAGGTCGTTGCTGATACCGATGAGGCCGATTCGGGCCTCGGTCAGGTTTCCGTTTTCGCGTGCGCGAGAAAGCTGATAGAGAATGCTGTCGTCCTTGAGATGGTCGATTTCGTCCAGTACGAGCAGGATGATGCCACCGTGAGTGTCGAGTTCGTCCCACATCAGCTCGTACACCTGTGACCGAGAGTAGCCGGTTTCGCTGATTCGGTTCGCGGGATCACGAAGCGTGTTCACCAGATGGCTCGCCACGCGATAACTGGAGTTGAGTCCATCGCAGTTGACCAGTTCGGTGAAGATGTCAAGGTCGTCGTAGTCGTCGGCGTTGTTTTCGAGCTTGTCGAGTAGAAATCGCGTCGCGGCGGTTTTCCCCACACCGGCCTTACCGTAGAGAAAGATGTTGTCCGGCTGTTCGCCATAGATTGCGGGTTGTAGCGCCCCGTGGTACTCCTCCAACTCGGAATCACGGCCCACCAGCGTGTCGGGCGTATAATCGTCCAGTAATGCTTCACGATTTTTGTACGGAGAATGTTCGCGAACGAACTCGAATGAACCCATTGTATTTTCGCAAACGGAGGAGTACTATAACGCTTCCGAACCACCCGTTCCTGTGATTCCTGAGTTTCATCTGTATCTCCCGACTTCGGGAGAGAGTGCTCGAAACAGAGGATTTCACGCCGTAGCCGTGGATACGAACGATACGAATTGACCGTAGAACCGGCCGTTCCTATGATTCCGTTGTTTCTTTTGTCGCGTTTGTTTAAAAACCACCCCCACCCCTCGATTCCGCTGAGTTGGTTGGAAAGGGTGGGTGGGGGTGAGGAAGGTCTTTCTAGAACGGAAACGTTCAAGTCATGACCATCACAACAACATCCGCAAACTAGACGAAAACGACTATTTCGACGAAATGGTCGCTGAATTATTCTCTTTTCGTTCCCCTTCGCTCTCTTTCCAACGCTCCGCGATTCCCCCACCCCACCTCCGAGCGCAAATACAGCGGAACAGAGGGGTGGGGGTCATTATAAGTAGAACGTGACACCGGAAACAGCGGTCGCCACGGTCCCACCGCGAACTCTGCACGACTATAGAGAACAACGGAACGATGGGGTAGTTGAGAACTACTGTTCGAGTGGGTAACGACCGGAACTAGCAAACAGCTCCGGACGAAAGACAGCGGAACGACGGTGTATGGGCTGTGTCAAACACTCCCGTAGGCTTGAACTATCCCGACCATCTCGGTCAGGGGTAGCGACGGTGAGTCGAAGGAGAGGGAACCAACCGAGACAGTGACCGTGACCGATAGTGAACAAGCCGAGATAGCATCACCCGGTTGGACGGCTGATGAGTCGGGAGCTATCGACTGAAGATGGCGATTCGTTTTGCCGCGGTTCGTCCGACCGGACGTATCGACAGCGAGCATAATTACAGCGGAACGATGGGGTGGTGAAACAAACCTGATGCGGGTGCAAAGTTGTCTTCTTGCTCGTTTGCCGACCGAATTCACGAAAAACAGCGGAACGGTGGGGTGTCCAACGACGACTTTCGGTGGTGTCCAGCCTTCGGTGATGATCAACTCTCGATGATGAGCAACTCTTGTGGTGTCCACCCCCCGTGATTTCCACCCATCCCGCCCGTGGCAACTCCTCGCGAGTCGTGGGCGGCGAGTGGACGACTCTCAATCGGGAGGACGCGTAGCCGAGAATGACGGATAGCGGAAAACAGTGAAACGGCGGAAGACGAGAACGGTGGAACGACAGAAGCCGAAAACAGCGGAACGATGGGGTTCGATGGACCGATGGCGTTCGAACCATCACTTCTATGACGTTCCGGTAGGCGAACGTCGAGCGGCGAGGGTTCGAGGGCCCGACTTTCGAGCTATCTGGCAGCACGCCGACTACAGCGATAGACTCGACTACGGGCCATCACTCGCTCTCGACGGTACACGACTCTATAACTTAACGTTCTATTACAAAAACTGACCATTTCTAAAAAATAAGAATAAACAGCGGAACGGCGGTGGGGCTCACGACGTGGGTTCGACGGGCTAAAAAACAGCGGAACGACGGGGTTCGTCCCGTGGGAGCTTCGACCGGCCGGAACATCGAAAGTCGTACAAAATGGCGAATCGAGCCGTAAAAAACCATATCTCGTTTATACAAAAATTGCGAAACGGTGAAATCGCTCTGTCCGTTCGACCCGTCAGACACAGCGGAACGATGGGGTTCGTTGGTGTGTTCACGTGTGACGGGAGAACTGAGTGTAACGGGAATCGAAAGAGTACACGGAACGATGTAACTCCAAGCGGTACACGGAACGATGTGAATTCGACCGTGGACCTCGCCAACGGCATAGCAATGCCCCAGCGACGGGAATCACACCCCACGTGCTGTTCCGTCACCGAAACGAAAACGGACGACTCGCTTCAGAGGATGATGCTCTTCTGTCGGACCATCTCCTCGATGGTCAGGTGGAGTCCCTGCCGACCGATTCCAGACCCTTTGTTCCCGCCGAACGGGATGTCGCCGAGTCCGTGGCTCGGTGCGCCGTTGATGCGCACGGCTCCAGCGTCGAGTTTATCGGCCATCCGGCGTGCGCGGTCGTAATCGTCCGTGAACACGGCGGCGTCGAGCGCGAGGTCGCCGCCGTTCGAGATTTCGAGGGCTTCCTCCTCGGTTTCGAAGGTCGTGACGGCCGCGACGGGACCGAACTGTTCCTCGTGGATAATCCGCGCGTCGTGCGGCACGTTCGCCAGCAGCGTCGGTTCGAAGAACTGCCCGTCGCGGTCGCCGCCGCGAACCAGGTCGGCGCCTTTCTCCACCGCGTCCTCGACGAGTTCCTCGACCCACTCGGCTTGGCTCTCGCTGATGAGCGGTCCCATCTGGGTGTCCTCGTCGAAGAGGTCGCCGACGACCCACTCGTCCATCGCCGCGTCTATCCGATCGACAACCTCGTCGTGGACGCTTTCGTGGGCGAGCACCCTGCTGACGGCGGAACATCGCTGTCCGGCGTACTTGAACGACCCTTTCGTGCAGGCACCGGCAACTTCGGAGAGGTCGGCGTCGGGGAAGATAACGGCGGGAGCGTTGCCGCCGAGTTCCATGTGCAAGTTGACCATCCCGCTCTTGCGCGCGACGTGCTTCCCGGCCGCGCTGCTGCCGGTCATCGTGATCATGTTGATGCGGTTGTCACCGACGAGCAGGTCGCCGATTTCGCTCCCCCGTCCCGGCGTGAAGTTGAACGCGCCCTTCGGCAGTCCGACGTCAGCGATTACGTCGGCGAGAATCGCCGCGCTCACCGGCGTCTTGCTGGCGGGCTTGAGGATGACGCAGTTACCCGCCGCGAGCGCCGGGGCGACCTCCAGCGCGGTCGTGGCGAGGGGGTAGTTGTACGGCGTAATCGCCAGAACCGTGCCGATGGGTTCCGGCTTGAGGATGGCTTCCCACCCTTCGTGGCCGCTCGTAGTTCCTTGGCGGAACTCGCCTTGCAGGTCGTGGGCCTCCTCCGCCGCGCGGCGGAACCGCTCGGCCGCGCTTTCGACCTCGCCGCTCGCGCTCGAAATCGGTTTTCCGGCCTCCCGGACGATGACCTCGGCCAGTTCCTCTTTCCGTTCGAGGAGACCGTCCGCGATGTCTTCCATCCATTCCGCCCGTTGCGGAATCGTCGTCTCGCGCATGGCCGCTTCTGCCCGCTCCGCTGCAGCGAGCGCGTTGTCGGCTTGTTCGGCATCGGCGGCGGCGACTTCGGCGAAGACGCCCCCGTCCGCGAGGTCGGTCACGTCGAGCGTGCCGTCGGCGTCTAGCCACTCGCCATCGATGTAGAGTTGCTCCCGTCGATGGATCGGTTTCTGTGACATGGTTACACCTTAGGACTCGGTAGGTAAATTATTTACTCACAACCGGATTAATGACACATGATTGCTTTTATCTCGCAATGTGTCGAACACTACCGCGGGGCTGCAGTTATTCGTGCACCGAAACGCGCTGATTCGCGTCGTCGGTACTGATGACTGGCATCGGCGGGCATGGCCGGTTCACAACGGTAGCGCCGGTTCGCATACTCGGTCCCGAAAACGTCGATTTGTCAATTCAAAGCGATAGCCACTCGGTCGTCACGTCCCGTTCGACAAGATGCCACCGCTGTTCTGCGTTACTGCCGCTCATCCGAACCTCGACTGCGGCGTCGAAGACGGGCAACAGCGTCCGGACGATAGTTGAATCCATCTCCGCCGGAAGGTGGAAGTGCCCCATCCCATTGACGGTCTTGATACGACCGATCAGGACGTGCAGAAACCGGAACACCGATTCGGGGTCGTGTTCCTCGATGAGGGGAGTCAGCGAGTCGAAACAAACCCGAAGCTCTCCGGGTGACAACGGACCGCACTCGCGTTCGAACTCGTCTATCGCGCCGGAAATCTCGATGCCGAGCGGAGCGAGCTTTTGAGTCCGGAGAACGGTCGTGTCCGCCCGATTGCCGACGTTCGAAACGGCCGCGGTGCTCCGAGTATCGGTCACCTGTTCGATGAATTTCGTGTCTCCGTGCGCCCCCGCGTGCGTGTGGTGGCACTCACCGTCGGTCCGAACGAAGACCCGACGGCGTGGCGTTTCCGTGGCATCACCGAGGAACCGCTCGCACGCTCGTTGCATGGGTGGTTTCGTTCCCACCACCAAGAGGCCACTTCCCCGGCGCTTGAGTTCTGCCAGCGCCCGGGTGAAAATCTCGGCCGTTTCTCGGGCCTCGGAACTGTTTTCGCCACATCTCTCCATTGTTTCCGACGTGTCTGCCTATGTATCATAAGTCTTCGGGTCGTCACCGGCGAAAGTCGGCAAACGTGACTGTGTTTGTAGCTATCTTAAGCGTCGAATCCGTACGGGGAACGATGACCGACGACCTGTTCAGCAGTATCTCGTTTCGAGAGTCCACGGCGCGAAACCGCGTGATGGTCTCGCCGATGTGCCAGTACTCCTGTGACGGCGATGGATTGGCAACCGACTGGCATCGCGTCCACCTCGGAAGCCGCGCCACCGGCGGCGCCGGTATCGTGATGACCGAAGCGACGGCCGTCGAACCGCGCGGTCGAATCTCGCCGGACGACCTCGGCATCTGGAGCGACGACCACGCCGAGGCGCTCGCCCCGATAACCGAGTTCATCCGCGACCGCGGTGCGCTCCCGGCGATTCAACTCGCCCACGCGGGCCGGAAGGCCAGCAAGACCAGTCCGTGGGACGGAAACCGACCGCTCCAACCCGACGAACGCGGCTGGGAAGCCATCGCCCCGAGCGCGGACCCGTGGCCCTACGAGGACACGCCGCCGCAACTCCGCGAGATGACGACGGA
>NZ_MEIH01000365.1:0-5388 GCF_001723155.1 Haladaptatus sp. W1 | reverse complement strand
GAGGTCCGGCGCACGAACGCGGAAGCCGGATTGGAACGCCTCCGCGACGTGAGCGATACGGTTATCGTCGTCCCGAACGACCGCCTGCTCGATTCCGTCGGCAAACTCCCCGTCAAACAGGCGTTCAAGGTCGCCGACGAAGTGCTCATGCGCTCCGTGAAGGGCATCACGGAACTCATCACGAAGCCCGGCCTCGTCAACCTCGACTTCGCCGACGTTCGCACCGTCATGGAGAAGGGCGGCGTCGCCATGATCGGCCTCGGCGAGAGCGACTCCGACCAGAAGGCACAGGACTCCGTGAAGAGCGCCCTCCGCTCCCCCCTCCTCGACGTGGACATCAGCGGCGCGAAATCCGCGCTCGTCAACGTCACCGGTGGCAACGACATGTCCATCGAAGAAGCCGAGGGCGTGGTTGAGCAGATCTACGACCGCATCGACCCCGACGCCCGCATCATCTGGGGGACCTCCATCGACGAGGACCTCGACGGCACGATGCGCACCATGATCGTCGTCACGGGCGTGCAGTCGCCCCAGATTTACGGCAGTAACGAAGCCGAACAAGCGCAGGCGAAGCAACAGCAGACGGAAGACATCGACTACGTGGAATAGTCCGTCTCCTTTTTCTGCAGTCGCCGAACGTGGGGGTGTCTTGTTATGCTCCGATTCGGTAGCGAACGCTCCCTCGATTCGCGCGCCATCGCTCCGGGAAGCCGTCCTGTACCGCAACCACGGTGGTCCGTGGACGACGCGCACCACGTCCTCGCCCTCGTCGGCGGGTTGCGCTACCGGCGGATACGTCGAGAACGGTACCGCGACGCGTCGGGCGAAAATTCATTTCGGGTCGAAATCCTCGGTTTTTCGCCACGAACGGGTGTGTCCGGCGGCTATTTCCCCCCGGCGACGTCCCTTCGACGGACCCGATGCTGTTCTCTCTTTGTAGAAAGATAGAAAAAGCCCGATAGCCAAGCACAACCAACAATGGACGTTAAACTTGACCTCGCGTCGTACGTGCGCGTACTCAAGCTGGCGAGTACGCCGTCGTGGGACGAGTTCTCGAAGATTGCACAGATTGCCGGTGCCGGAATCTTGCTCGTCGGGTTGCTCGGATTCACGATTTTTGCTATCATGACTTTCATCAACCCCGTTCCCGTCTAGGTGACTCTAAATGCCAATTTACGCAGTAAAGACCACGGCAAGTCAGGAACGCACCGTCGCAGATATGATCATCAACCGCGAGGAACCGGAGATTCACGCCGTCCTCGCGCCCGACTCGCTGACGAGTTACGTGATGGTCGAGGCCGACGACCACCGGGTCATCAACCGCGTGCTGGAGGAGATTCCCCACGCGCGGAGCATGGTCCCCGGCGAGAGCAATATCTCCGAAGTCGAGCACTTCCTCTCCCCGACGCCCGACGTCGAGGGTATCGCGGAAGGGGACATCGTTGAACTCATCGCCGGACCGTTCAAGGGCGAGAAAGCACAGGTCCAGCGCATCGACGAGGGCAAGGACCAAGTGACCGTCGAACTGTACGAGGCGACCGTCCCGATTCCCGTCACCGTGCGCGGTGACCAGATTCGCGTGCTCGACTCCGAAGAGCGGTAGCTCTTCTGGCCCCCGTTCGTTCCTGGGGAACTCCGTTTTTCCGTGCTCCCGTTCGCACGGGAAGACAACCCGCGTCTTCCCTACCCTCGTTTGCTAGGCTCACGAGGCCTTCGCTCACGGGAACTCCTTGCAGTCGCTCACCCGATTTTCGAAGGACCGGTATCTTTTTCATTTGTCGGGGACGACATTTTCACAATCTGGTAGTACGATGACCCGCTTTACCTCCTTCTGACTCGATCGGTTTCCTGACACGTACGCCCGTTCGACTAACCATCAGCGACGGCAGAGACACCACCAGTCACAACAACAACGCACGCATGAATTCGACACCGACCAGAGACGAGATTCCACAGGAGTACAAGTGGGACCTTTCGACCCTCTTCGCATCGCCTGACGAATGGAACACGACGCTCGCCGAAACCGAAGCGCTCGCGGAGTTGCTCCGCGAGCGCGACCCGACGACTGCCGACGACCTTCACGACACCCTCTCGGACCTCGAAACGCTCGTCCGACGGGAACAACGCCTCGGGTTGTACGTCGAACTTCGGTGCAACGAGGACACCAGCGACCCCGAGCGCGAGGAGCGGCGCACCGAGTTTCGGTCGGTGTCGAACGATGTCGCCCGGGCGAAGACCGCGGTTCGGCGACGGTTACGGGCGCTCTCTCCAGAGCGAGTCGAGGAACTCGTGTGCGAGAACGACGACCTCGCGGGGTTCGAGCGCTACCTCGATGACGCGGTTCGGATGGACGAACACGTTCGGTCGCCCGACGTCGAGGAAGCTCTCACGGAACTGAACCACGACGCCCCCGAACGGGTGTTCCGGGCGCTCGTCAATCGGGACTTCGAACCGCCGACCGTGGACGGGCCGGACGGGGACTCCGTTCACGTGACGCGGAACAACCGACGGCGGCACCTCGCGTTGGACGACCGGGCGTTCCGACGACGGGTGTACGAGGCGTTCCGCGGGGAACTGACCGCATCCACGCACGCGATTGCGACGGCCTACGCGGAGAAAGCAAAAACACAATCAAAACTCGCGGCGGTGCGGAATTTCGATTCGGTCCGCGAACGGACGTTCAACAAACAGAGCTACCCCGAGACGGGTCTTCGAATCGACTTTCCGACCGACGCGCACGACGCGCTGCTCGATGTACTCCGGTCGAATCTCGACCCGCATCATCGCTTCCTCCATCTTCGTCGTGACCGTCTCGGCGTGGAGGAGCTACGGCCGTGGGACATGCAGGTTTCACTCGCCGACGGCGACCCGCCGGAAATTCCGTACGAGGAGGCGCGCCAGCATCTCCTCGCCGCCGTCGAACCGCTGGGTGCGGCGTACTACGCCCGCTTGGCGGACTTTCTGGACGACAGGCGAATCGACGTGTACGAAACGGCCGAAAAGCGGTCGGACACCACCGCGTACTGCCCGTCGTCGTACGGTACCGGTGCGTACATTTTGGCGAACTACGACGACGATTTGCGGTCGCTGTTCGTCCTCTGCCACGAACTTGGCCACGCGATGAACACGTCGTATCTGCGCGAGGCACGCCAACCGCTGTACGCGACCACGCCGCGCCCCGTCGAGGAGGTCCCGAGTCTGCTTCACGAACTGCTCCTCGCCCGGCATCTCATCGACACCGACAGATATCGAGGACACGTCTTCGACCGCCTCCTCGGAACCATCGACGGCAACCTCTACGGAACCGCGATGTGGTCCGCGTTCACCCACGAAACCTACGGCGCGGTCGAAGACGGCGGTACACTCACCGCGGAGCGCCTCGACGACATCTACGCCGACCTCCACGAGGAGTTTCACGCACCGATTGTCCCTGACGAATACACCCGCTCGGGATGGCTCATCGGCAGCCATGCGCGCGAGCCGTACCACTTCTACCAGTACGTGCTCGGCGTGGTCGGCGCGACCGTGATTTTCGACCGACTCACCGACGGTTCCCTCTCACCCGATGAGTACCGCGATTTCCTCCGAACCGGCGGCAAAAAGAGAGCGGTCGAGACGTTCGCGGACCTCGGTATCGCCGTTCTCGCCGCCGACCCGTACGAGCGCGCGGCGTCCGTGTTCGCCGACTATCTCGACGAAGCGCCGTGGGCGTGAACGACGAACTCCAGCGCGTTGACGAGGTAGTGGGCGACGACCACCACGAGAAAACTTCCCGTCAGGACGAACGCGCTCGCCAGCACCGCCCCGAGCGTTCCGGTCACGAGCACTCCCGCCGGGCCTTGCGCGCCGTGGCCCGTCGCGAAGGCAACCGACGAGGCGACGACGAGGAACCACGGTGAAATCCCGTATCCGGCGGCGAACACCCCGACCAGCGAGGACCGAAACAACAGTTCCTCGAATCCGGCGATTATCGGCAGGACGAGGGCCAACAGGACGACCCACCCGCCGAGCGAGTCGGGGGTGAGGAGTTCTCGGAGGCCGTCCTCGTAGTCGATGCCGAACGCGTCGGCGACGCGCTGGCCGACTTCGTTGGCTGCGTACAGTCCGACGCCGAGGAGGACGCCGATACCCAGTTGGGCGACGGTCACGCGTTCGAGGCCGAGCGCGTCCGCGGGAATCGCGGCGAGCACCGCCGCGACGACGAGGACGACGCCGAACAAGCCCTGGCTCAACGCGACGTTGACGAGCAGGGTTCCGGGCGTGAACTCTGCTTCCGGTGCCGGATTCGTGACCTCGTGCGTCACGTTCGGGTAGTCGGCCGCCGATTCGAAGGGGCCGTATTCGGGCTGGCGCGTGGTTTCGTGCGTGGCGGTCTCGGATTCCCCAACACCTCCGTCACCCCGTCCGAACGCGCGTCCGCTCGCTGCGGTCCTGGCGGTCCCGTCGCGGTGTGCCGGTTCGCAGCGGTCGCCCCCTCCCGCCTCGTCGTCCACGAACATGGCTTGCGAGGCGCGAGCCAGCGCGATGAGGACGACGAGGACGACGAGCGTGACACCGGCGAAGGCGTTCCAGTTCGGCGAGGGCATTCGCTTTCGGGTTCGGACGCCGACGCTGAAAAGCTATCTCTCCGTCGGTGCGGTTGGTGCCGTCGCTGTGGGACGGAAATCGAATAGAAAAAGAATTCTCGTTGCCGAACGCTTACTGCGGGCTCGGACTGCTACCGGGTTGAGTGCCGCCGACCTTACGGTCGAGGGCGTGGCCAGTGATGTCCTTCAGCCGGTTGATGAGGCTGTCCTTCTCGGACTCGCCCGTGAGCGCGACTTCGAGGACTTCGCTGATGTGCGAGACGGGGATGATTTCGACCATCTCCTCGTATTCCTCTTCTATCATCACGTCCTGCTCATTGGCCTTCGGGATGATGACCGTCTCGACGCCCGCCTTCGCGGCCGCCTCGATTTTGTGCGTGACGCCGCCGACCGGGAGCACGTCGCCGCGGACCGACAGCGAACCGGTCATGGCGATGCTCTGGTCGATGGGGATGTTCTCCAGCGCGCTGATGACCGCGGTGGCCATCGTCACCGACGCGGAGTCACCCTGGACACCCTCGTAGGCTTGAACGTACTGGATGTGGATGTCCTTCTCCGAGATGTCCTCGTCGCTGAACTTTTTGATGATGGCGCTGACGTTCTGAACGGCCTCCTCGGCGATGTCCTGCAGTTTCCCGGTGGCGATGACCTTGCCGGGACCCTGCGACGGTGCGACTTCGGCCATGACGGGCATGACGATACCGCTGTCCTCGCCCATGACGGCGAGGCCGTTGACCCGACCCACCACGTCGCCAGCGGAGACGGTGAGGTCGTAGTCCTTGCGCCGCTCGATGTAGTCGTC
>NZ_MEIH01000364.1:0-915 GCF_001723155.1 Haladaptatus sp. W1 | reverse complement strand
GCTATGGCGATGACGATTGGGAGTTTGAGTTATTGTTCCCCTCCCAAGACCAGCTGACGCGATTCCATAATTTGAGCCGCGACAACGGAATCGAATACACACTCGGTAAAATGCAAGCATTGAGCGACGCCGGAGCCTCACAATTAGCGAACATCGTTACCGACAAACAACGTGAAGCACTCGTGCTTGCATTCCAACGTGGCTATTTTGAGACTCCCCGACAGGTGACTCTCTCGGAATTGGCGGACGAACTCGACATCAGTCAACAATCGTTGTCTGACCGGATTCGCCATGGTATCGAAGCAGTTGTGGAGTATGTGCTGTTCGGTGCGTCCCAGTAATGAAATTTCAGACTGTCTTTCATTCCCCACCTGACTTTTAAACGGCCCTGTTTGAACAGACCTAGCCCTTTTACAACTACATCCGATAGTAGCTAGGAAATGGGCTCCTCTTCTGACGATGACGATGATCAGCAATGTTCAGTTGATGAGATATTCGAACTTGTAGCTGATGCACAACGCCGACAGATTCTCACCTATCTCATCCAGAACGCTGACCGTCCGATTCCGCTCGAAGCACTTCTTGAAGAACTCATGACCCAGACAGATACCAGTGAATCAGATCAGCCAACTGAACGAGAACATCTTTTAACACGACTTCACCACCTGGTGTCGCCGCGAGACGTCCACGGCAACGAACGATGGACGAGTCATCTCACCGACCTTCCGTCGATCGACTCGCCGAACTGCTCGATTCGGGGGAACACGACGGCGCTATCGCGTGTCTGGAGCGGTTCGAAACGGCACCGACTGAGGAGCGCAAAGCCACCCTCGACGTTCTTCGGCGCGTCGAATCGGAGTCGCCGGGAGTCGTGGGACCGCTGCTTCCGGCCCTGTCGCCGTTTGTGACCGACGG
>NZ_MEIH01000363.1:0-5032 GCF_001723155.1 Haladaptatus sp. W1 | reverse complement strand
AACATCTGGTCGAGCGAGTTGATGATGCTGCTCGGTTTCAACGACTCCATTCGCTGCTCCATTCGTTTCTGGTTGAAGTAGCTCGCGAACGCGAGGATGGTCGGCGGCCAGAGGCCGATGAAGAGTCCGCGCTCGCGGTTCCCCCTGACGAAGAACTGGTGCCACGAGAGGAGCACCGATGCCGCCGACGCGAGTATCGCAATGTCGGTCGTCGATTCCTGTGCCGCACCCATCACTGGACGTTCTTGTGCTTCCGTCTGCTGTTCTGTCTGGGACATGCGACTGTCCGTTGTGTCACGTCGGTCTTTGTTATTCAGTCGGTACCGAGCGGCGAATCCGCCCCGACCGAGGATACGACGATTACCCGACGACTAGCCCGCCCTTACCCCCGCGGCTGACCGCAGTCGGTACATCTACCTTTCCCGCTCCCCAGCGTTCGACCATGAGCGTTACGGACAAGACGGACATCCATCGTGAGTTCGACGGACAGCGATTGCCGCCGGGACAGCGCGAGACGAGCAAGTTTCCCGTCCTCTCGAAGGGGAGCACCCCGGAGTGGGACCCCGAGACGTGGGAGTTCTCGGTCACGGGTGCGGTCGAGAACGAACGTACCTTCTCGTGGGAGGAGTTCCGGGACCTGCCGAACGAGACGCAAAAACAGGACTTCCACTGCGTCACCGGTTGGAGCAAGTTCGACTGCGCGTTCACGGGCGTCACCTTCCCGACGCTCGCGGAACTCGCCGGAGTGGACGAGGACGCGGTTCACGTCATGTTCTCGGCCCTCGACGGCTACACGACCAACCTCCCGCTCGACGAGTGTATGCGCGACGACATGCTGTTCGTCTGGAACTACGACGGCGAGCCGCTTCGTCACGAGCACGGCGGGCCGCTCCGGGTGGTCACGCCGCACAAGTACGCCTATAAGGGGGCGAAATGGGTGGACGGAATCGAGTTCCTCACGGAACCGGAGCGCGGGTACTGGGAGAAACGGGGGTACTCCAACACCGCGAACCCGTGGAACGAGGAGCGATATAGTTAGGCTGAAGGGTCAGCGTTCCCGAGTTTCCATTAAATGCCACCGCACCGTGACGGTCAACTGTCGGCGGGTTCTCCGCTCGTAACTCGAACGTGCCGAGTACCCGACGTTTCGTTTCGCTCGTTTCTCGCCGGTCGGGCGGCACCGCGTCTCTATTGGACGTCGTCTGATGGACTCGAAATCGCCGCGAGCGGCGCGGTTGCCCGTCTCACCGCGGACGGTGAACGCCGATTCGACGAGATTCGAGAACGCGCCGACGAACTCTTCGAAGCCGTCGACCGGGACGACGGCCCCGACGCCGCCCGTCCGCGTCTGTTCGGTGGGTTTTCGTTCAGCGCGGAACACGAACCCTCACCTCCGTGGGAGGGATTCCCCGGTGCGGAGTTCGTCTTGCCCCGCGTCCAACTGACGCGAACCGAGAACGAAACGTGGCTCTCCGTGTCCGCCCGCGATACGGCGGAAGCGACCGTCGAAGAGACGCTCTCCGAGATACGCGCGGAAATAGAGGCGCTCCCGGAGATGCGCCCCAGCGGCGACTCGCCGGGCATCGAATCGACGCACCCCGCCACGGCACGCGACGAGTGGTGTTCACAGATACGCCACGCGACCGAGCGAATCCGAGAAGGGGAGCTGAAGAAAGTGGTCATCGCAACCGCGTTGGAGGTCGAACTCGCCGAATCCGTCGATGTGCCGGACATCCTCGAACGGTTGCGAACGTCGTACCCCGAATGCTACCGGTTCCTCATCCAACCCTCTTCGTCGGGCGGCTTCTTCGGCGCGCCGCCGGAACGCCTCGTCTCACTGCGCGGACAGACGGTCGAGACCGAGGCGCTCGCCGGGTCGATAGGTCGGGGAGAGACGCCGGAGGAGGACGACGAACTCGCCGCGGAACTCGCCGACAGCGAGAAAGTCCGCGAGGAGCACGAACTCGTCGCCAAAACGATCCGCGAGGGGCTCGAACCGCTCGCATCGTCGGTCACGGTCGGCGACCGGCGATGCAAACGACTGTCCAACATCCAGCACCTTCAGACGCCGATTTCGGCCGAACTCGACGCCGACGAGCACGTCCTCTCGGTGGTCGAGGCTCTACACCCGACTCCGGCCGTCGGAGGACTGCCGCTGGCGGACGCCATGCGAACTATCCGGGAGACGGAACGCTTCGACCGCGGGTGGTACGCCTCGCCGGTCGGGTGGTTTGACGCCGACGGCGACGGGGAGTTCGCGGTCGGCCTCCGCTCCGGCGTGGCGGGTGACGGCCGCGTGACCCTCTTCGCCGGAAACGGTATCGTCGCCGACAGCGACCCGGAAGCGGAGTGGGACGAAGTACAGCTGAAATTCCTGCCGATTCTGAACGAACTCGAATGACGTATCCCAACCGAAACACGCTGTGGGCCGAAACGTTCGTGGACGAGTTGGCCGCCGAGGGCGTCGATGCCGTCTGCCTCGCTCCCGGGAGTCGCTCGACGCCGCTGACCGTCGCGTTCGCCAAACACGACGACATCGAGGTATTTTCCCATCTGGACGAGCGGTCGGCAGCCTTCTTCGCCCTCGGCCGGGCGAAACGGACCGGAAAACCGACCCCCATCGTTTGTACGTCGGGGACTGCGGCGGCGAACTTCCATCCCGCCGTCATCGAAGCGGACAGGGCGCGGGTCCCAATGCTCGTGTGCACGGCCGACCGACCGCCGGAACTCCGCGATAGCGGCGCGAACCAGACCGTCGATCAGGAGAAACTGTACGGCGACGCCGTTCGCTGGTACACAGACGTGGCCGAACCGGAAGCGACCGGGCGAAAACTCCGCTACCTCCGGACGACGGTGGCCCGAGCGCTCGGGTCGGCAACCGGGACGCCGCCGGGACCGGTCCATCTCAACTTCCCGTTTCGAAAGCCGCTCGAACCGGTCGAAGTCGAGGGCGACGTTCCCGACTCGTTCGAGGCCGACAATCCGCTCGCCGCCGAGGGTCGTGACGGCCCGTTCGTCACCGTCTCACAGGGCGTCCCGGAGCTCGATTCCGACGCGCGCTCCCGACTCGTCGATGCCGTACGCCACGCCGAGCGCGGTCTGTTGGTGGCCGGTCCCGCAGACGGACCGACCCCGGAGCGCTCCGCGCTGGCGGCGCTGGCCGACGCGACCGGGTTTCCCGTGCTGGCCGACCCGCTCTCGGGCCATCGGTTCGGACACGACGGAGCCATCGTCGGCGGCTACGACTCGTACCTCGTTCCCGACGTGACCGAGGCGTGGCCCGACCCCGACGTCGTGATTCGGTTCGGCGCGTCGCCGACCTCGAAAACCCTTCGTCGATACCTCGAACGTACCGAAATCCGACAGTTCGTCGTTGACCCGGCGGGTGGCTGGCGCGAAGCCACCTTCACCGCGACGGACCTCCTCGTGGCGGACCCGACGCGGTTGGCCCGCCGACTCGCCGACGAACTCGAACCGCAAAACGCGAACGAGACGTGGACGGCGCGATTCGAACGCGCCGAGTCCGCACACTGGTCGCTCGTGTCGGACTCCGCGGAGCACTTCGAAGGCAACCTGCTCGCGTCCGTCGCAAAGCTCGTTCCCGACCCGACGACGCTGTTCGTCTCCAACAGCATGCCGATTCGGGATTTGGACCGGTTCGCTCGCCCCCGCTCCACCGACGTGACGGTGCTCGGTAACCGAGGGGCAAGCGGTATCGACGGTATCATCAGTTCGGCGCTCGGTGCCGGAAGCGCGACGGACGACCCGCTCGTCCTCGTTACCGGCGACCTCGCCTACTATCACGACATGAACGGGTTGCTCGCGCTCGAACGCTGTGGGGTGGACGCGACCATCGTCGAAATCAACAACGACGGCGGCGGCATTTTCCACATGCTCCCAATCGAATCCTTCGACCCGCCGTTTACCGACCAGTTCCGAACGCCGCACGGACTCGATTACTCGGCGACGGGCGACCTCTACGGACTGGACTTCGAACGCGTCGAGACGCTTCCCGCGTTCCGGGACGCGTTTTCGAACTCCCTCGATAGTTCGGGAACGAACGTCATCGAAGTCCGCACGACCGCTGAAACGAGCCACCGGATTCGGGAGGCGTTACAGGACCGCCTCGTCGCTGAACTCTCTGCCTAATTTTCGCCGAAGATACTTGAGAAAGGTTGGGGAGTTACGTCTGTGAATGCGCCGGTAGATAGTTTTCGTGAGCGAAACAGCCACCGAGTCGAAGCAACTCGTAACCTTCCTTCGGGAACACGTCGGGACCTCCTTCGAAGCATTCGCGGTGCAAAACACGTTCCTCGGCCGCTGTCTCGACGTGATGAGGGAAGAGTGACGCGCGTCACCCGCACGTTCGAGTGAGTTTTCTATCGCTCCCGCTCCCGGTCTCGTTCCCGTTCCTGCCGTTCGGTTTCGTCGGTTCCTTCGAGTTCCGTTCGTAGTTCCGCCACCTCGTTTTTGAGTTCGTCCACGTCTTCCTTCGTCGCCCTGCTCCCGCCCGCCCGACGGTAGAGCAGAAACAAGCCACCGAAGATGGTCAACGGTATGCCGAACAGCATGATAGCCGTGATGAAAATGACGATCAGTTCCGCACCACCGGGAACCGGACCGAACAGGGGAATCATACTGCCCGGTTGACAACCGAGCGGCAAAAGTCTCGTGGTCACACACCCACGATAAGCGGCCCTATCAGTACCCCCATCAAATGCACTCGCCGACAGCCCAGTCGCGGCGGGAGCAGGCCGAGAACGGCGCTGCAGACGAACAGTCCGATTCCGATGACTCCGGCGAACAGGAACGAAGCCGCGACCAACAGACCGAGGACGGCGACCGACAGTCGTTGGTAGTCCATCCTACCGACCGTTTCGAGGTAGGTGTCGCCGAGCACGAGGACGAGAACGAACCCGACGACTCCGGCGACGGCGGCGCTGACGAGGAGTTCCGGAAGGTCGAGCGGTGCGTTCGTCTCCCGAAGGGCGACCATCACGCCCGTTCGGGGCGTGTCGAGCGAGACGAGGGC
>NZ_MEIH01000362.1:0-3890 GCF_001723155.1 Haladaptatus sp. W1 | reverse complement strand
GGTCTGGAGATAGCTCCGTCGCTTCCCGGTCGGAATCTCGTATTCGAGTTCGCCCGACGAGTCGTACACCCGAAGCCGGTCGGTGGACGTTTGCTTGCCGTTCGAAAACGAAACGGAGAGGAGCACGCGCCCGTCTTCGGGGACGGCGGACACCGATTGCAGGATTTTTCCATCACCGTGTGCGACGGCGGTCGTTTCACAGTCGGCGCTCGACGAACTGTTCGCACCGGAACATCCCGCGAGTCCAGGGGCCGCCAAACCCACTCCCGCGGCGAGGAGTTCGCGTCTCGATAGGTCAGAGGGCATCTTATCGAATTGATATATCCCACGAAAATAACGCTTCCCGAATCGGTACGTGGCGCTTTTCACGCTCCGCGTCCAAGCCGGGGTATGCAATTTTGCGACGAATGCGGTTCCATGATGCGGTCGATGGGGTCGAAGATGGTCTGTACGAACGACGACTGTCAGGCGACGGTGGCGAAGGACGAGGAGCGCGCCGCCGAGTTCGTCTCCACCGAAGCGCAGGACGATTCCGACGTCATCGAAACCGAGGAGGGCGCGAATTTCGAGGGGAAACCGACGGCGAACGACGTCACCTGTGAGGAGTGCGGCCACGGCGTCGCGTGGTACACCATCAAACAGACCGGCTCCGCCGACGAACCCCCGACGCGATTTTTCAAATGTAAGGAGTGCGGCTATCGCTGGCGCGAATACAATTAATTATCGTCCAAAATACTTCGCATATTTTACCCGCAGACCGACGTTTTACGTGGTGTGACCCCGACCCTCTGGTATGCGATTGCATACCCGGGACGTTCGACAGGACGTCCGCGAACTCGGCGGGTTGCTCGGCGACGTACTGTCGCGGCTGGCCTCTCGAGAGGCGTTCGAGTCTGTCGAGACGGTTCGAACCGGTTCCATCGACTACCGACGCGGGGACGCGGAGTCCCGCGCCGTCCTCCGCGACGAAGTGGCCGACTTATCGCCCGAACTGGCCGGTCACGTCGCACGAGCGTTCGCCACCTACTTCGAACTCATCAACCTCGCCGAAGAGCGACAGCGTGTGCGCGCCATCCGCGAGGGAACACAGGAGGGAACGCTCGAAGACGGCCTCCGCGCGACCGCCGAAACCCTCGCCGAGGCCGACGCCGACCCCGAAACCGTCGAACGAGTGTTGGAGGACGTCAACGTCGTTCCGACCTTCACCGCACATCCGACCGAGGCGCGCAGGAAGACCGTCAAGGCGAAACTCCGCTCCGTCGAAACCTTGCTCTCGGAACTCGACGAACGAAGGCTCACCGACCGCGAGGGGAATCAACTCGAACGCCGATTGGAGAGCGAAGTGACTGGCCTCTGGGAGACGCGGCAGGTCAGAAAGCGCCGCCCGGAGGTGGCGGACGAGGCGCGGAACGTCCTCTGGTACCTCGAAAACGTTCTCTTCGACATCGTGGGCGACGTGTACGACGAACTCGACCACACCGTCGGCGAGGAGTTCGACGTCGACGTGCCGAAGCTGTTCGGCTTCCGGTCGTGGGCCGGGAGCGACCGCGACGGCAACCCCCACGTCACGCCGGAGGTGACCGCCGAAACCCTCGACCGCCAGCGCGACGTCGTGTTGGAGCGCTACCGCGACGAACTGAAGCGACTGTCCGGCGTCCTCAGTCAGGACGGCGACCGAATCGAGACGAGCGCTCTGTTCGATTCGAGCCTCGACACCGACCGCGAACAACTCCCCACCATCGCGGAGCGCGTGACGGACCGCTACCCGGAGGAACCGTACCGCCAGAAACTCGCGTTGATGCGCGAGCGGATCGACCGCGTTGGCGACGTTCGACCCGGCGGATACCACGACGCCGAGGAACTCCTCGCGGACGTGGACGCCATCGCCGACAGCCTCCGGAAGGACGGCGCGGAGAGCGTCGTCGAAACGGAAGTCGAACCCCTTCGCCGCCGCGTCGAAACCTTCGGGTTTTCGCTCGCCGCGCTCGATTTGCGCGACCACCAGGAAAACCATACAACGGCAATCGCGGAGGCGCTGGCCCGCGAGGGCTTCGACTACGATTCGATGAGCGAGGACGAACGGGTCGAACTGCTGACCGACGCCATCCTGCAGGACGAACCCATCATCGACCTCGACACCGAGGGGCTTTCGGAGACCGCAAGCCGGGTTCTGACCCTCTTTTCGGAGACGGCCGACTGGCAGCGCGAGTACGGCGCGGAGACCATCGACACGTACTGCATCAGCATGACCGAGGAGGCGAGCCACGTCCTCGAAGTGCTGTTCCTCGCGGATCAGGCCGGAATCGTTGACCTGCCGAGCTACTCCGGACTCGACGTGGTTCCACTGCTCGAAACCGAGTACGCGCTGTCCGGCGCGCGGCGCATCGTCGGCACCCTGTTCGAGAACGAGGCCTACGCCGCGGCGCTCGAAGCGCGCGGCGGGACACAGGAAATCATGCTCGGGTACTCCGATTCGAACAAGGAGAACGGCTTTTTGGCCGCCAACTGGAGCCTCTATCGGAACCAGAAACGACTCGCTGAAATCACCGAGGAGTACGACGTCACCCTCCGCCTGTTCCACGGCCGCGGCGGGTCGATTTCCCGCGGCGGCGGCCCGATGAACGAGGCGCTGCTGGCGCTCCCCCGCGAAACCGTCTCGGGACAGGTCAAGTTCACCGAACAGGGCGAGGCCATCGCGGAGAAGTACGCCAACCCCGTCATCGCGGAGCGGAACGTCGAACAGATGCTCGACGCTCAGATTCGCGCCCGGTACGCCGCCTTGGAGGACGACGAGGAGACGATTCCCGACGAGTGGGTCGAGGCGATGGACGTCGCCGCCGACGCCGCCCGCGACGCCTACCGCGACCTGCTCGAATCGGACGGCTTCGTCTCGTACTTCGAGGAAACGACGCCGATAACCGTCATCGAGGACCTGAACCTCGGGTCGCGACCCGCCTCCCGCTCCGGCGAGCGAACCGTGGAGGACCTCCGCGCGATTCCGTGGGTGTTCTCGTGGACCCAGAGCCGTTGTATCCTCCCCGGGTGGTACTCGCTCGCCAAGGGATTGGATGCCTACGGCGACGTCGAAACCCTCCGGGAGATGTACGAGGAGTGGCCGTTCTTCCGCACGACCATCGACAACGCCGCGATGGCGCTCGCCCGAACCGACCTCGAAATCACGGCGGAGTACGCCGACCTCGCGTCGCCCGAGTTGCGCGAGCAGTTCTTCCCCGAACTCGAAGCGGAGTACGAGCGTTCCGCCGAACTCGTCTTGGACATCACCGGACGCGACGACCTCCTCTCGCGCGAGTGGCTTCGGGAGAGCCTCGACCGACGGAACCCCTACGTGGACCCGCTCAACCTCCTCCAAGTGCGTCTGCTTCGCCAGTCACACCTCACCGAGACGGAGCGCCGGACCCTCCGGCTGACCGTCACGGGTGTCGCGGCGGGAATGAAAAACACAGGCTAGTCGGTCGGTTCGTTTCTTCTCACCCCGTCGTTCGGGGTCGTCCGTCCTCAAATTCGTCCGATATCGCTCTCTTCTTTCCCGAGATTGGCGACGATTTCGTCCAATTCCTCGGTGGTCCGTGCCTGTTGCTCGTTCGTCTCCGCGATGGACGACACCTCGGTCGAGATACGGGCGGACGTCTCCGCCGCCTCGTCGATCATGGTCGCCACCTCCTGGGTGCTCGACGCCTGTTCGTCCGTCGCGGCGGTAATCTGCTCCATGCCGACCGCGGTTTCGGTGGCCGAGTCCACGATGCGTTCGAGCTTTTCGCTGGTCCGCTGGACGGCGGTGACCGTCTCGGAGATGGAGGCTTTGCTCTCGCCGAGGCTGTCGAGCGTGCTCTCGGTTCGGTTCTCGATGCGTTCGCCCATCGCCTCGATTT